>NZ_JAMYLP010000030.1:0-60299 GCF_040318085.1 Mesorhizobium sp. M1322 | reverse complement strand
CACCACAGCCGTGAAAAAGCCGTTGGAGAAATAGGCGATGCCTTGCGCGGCCCCGGTGCGTTCCTCCGCGACCGACTCACCGATCATTTTCTGCAGGCCGATCAGCACCAGCGCCACGGAGACCGCATGCAGCGTCTGGACTGCGAAAAATCCGGCGACGCCAAGGCCGAGCGGCCAGATCATCGGGAAGCAATCCAGCGCACGATCGCGCCTATCCCGGCCATCACCATGATCGACACGACCGAGAAGGAGCCGAAAACTCGGGTAAAGACCACGAACATGCCGATCTCGGCCACCACACCCCACCCCCAAAGCAGCCCGACGACCTGATCACCGATGCCGATCGATTTCCAGTAGATCGACACGAAGCCGTAGAGAAACGCATGGCTGGCGGTGATGACGCCGACGCCGATGGAGAAGTACAGGAAATAGGCGTTGAGGAGTTTTGGCGCCGATTGCTGGATGTCGGCCGCCGAAAGCGGCGAGGCACGGCGGGGGCGGCCGAGCCGCGGCGCGATCAGTGCGACGACAAGCGCCGCGCCAAACGCCACGAAGATGATCATCGGAACAGCCTGGGCGCCGGTCGCCGACAGGATGAAGCCGCCCACAAGATTTGCGCACAGATAGGAGATCGATCCCCATTTGCGCATGCTTGCATAATTCGAGCGGAAGCGGCGTACCCCCGATAGCGCCAGCGAATCGGCAATCGGCGAATGCGGCGTCCAGGCGACAGTGAGCGCCAGCGAAACGGCGAGCACCATGGCGTAGGTCGGCGTCAGGAAATAACCGGCGGACGCAGCGACAGATGCGGCCATCATCGCGACATAGACATGGGCGCGGTCGCTCGCCCTGTCGGCCAGTGCTGTAAGCAATGGCGTCGTCACCACGCGCAGGAACATTGGTGCTGCGAGAATAACCGCTATCTGCTCGGCATCGAAACCCTCTGACTGCAGCCACAGCGGGAAATATGGCAAATGTATCCCCAGCGGCACGAAAAGCGTGAAGAAAATCAGGCCCATGCGCAGTTCGAAATGACCCGGCTTGACGAGCTGTTCGGGCGAAAGCGGCGGCAGGGAGGACATCAGCAGGCAATCCGTCGGCGCGGCGTTCGGCCGAGTCGGCTGCAGCGCACGCCAATTCCATAACACGCCGAAAAAGTCGGCGGAACCGCCTGGACTATCGATTAAAGTGAGGTGAGGTCGCGTTTGGTCAGGCAGCCTGGACTGCCCTTCCCTTGATGTCTATCGGCACCAGCACTTCGCTGCCGACCGGAGCCTCCGGCAGGACATGCGCCCAGTGCAGGATCTCCATCCGGCCGTCGAAATGCTCGACCACTGCGGTGCAACTCTCCACCCAGTCGCCGGTGTTGATGTATTGCATGTCCTCATAATTTTCGATCGCGGCATGGTGGATGTGACCGCAGATCACGCCGTCGACATGCGAGCGGCGCGCTTCCTCGGTCAGCATGGTCTGGAACGAGCCGATGAAATTCACCGCCTTTTTGACGTTGACCTTGGCCCAGGACGAAAACGACCAATAAGGCAGGCCAAGCAGTTGGCGAAGCCGCGTCACCACGCGATTGACGAGCATGGCGGCGTCGTAGGCATAGTCGCCAAGATAGGCCAGCCAGCACGCATTGTGGACGACAGTGTCGAACTGGTCGCCATGGATGACAAGAAGACGTTTGCCGTCGGCGGTCTCGTGAATGGCGCGGTCGGCGACGACGATGCCGCCGAAATGCACGCCCTGGAACTGGCGCGCGAACTCGTCGTGATTGCCGGCGATGTAGGTGATGCTGGCGCCCTTGCGCGCCTTGCGCAGCAATTTCTGGACGACGTCATTGTGGCTCTGCGGCCAATGCCAGCTTCTTCTCAGCCGCCAGCCGTCGACGATGTCGCCGACGAGATAGATGATATCGGCGTCGTGATGGCGCAGAAAATCGATGAGGAACTCGGCCTTCGCCGCCTTCGATCCGAGATGGACGTCGGAGATGAACATGCTGCGGAAAGTGCGGGGCTCTGCGCCAGGCATTGGATTCTCACCGTTGCTCTCGTGCAGCCTATGCCCCGATTCATGCAACAACCGTATGACGGTTGCGATTGGTCCAGCCTCAAGAGTAGGTTGCGCGCCAATCAGAGGAGAAATCGCCATGGATCTGGGTATACGCGGAAAAAAGGCCATCGTCTGTGCTTCGAGCAAGGGACTTGGGCGCGGTTGCGCCATGGCGCTGGCCGAGGCCGGTTGCGATCTGGTCGTCAACGGGCGCAACGCCGACCAATTGGCGAAGACCGCCGCCGAACTGCACGAAAGATTTGGCGTCGAGGTGACCGAAATCGTCGGCGACGTGTCGAAGCCCGAGGTGCAGAAGGCGCTGCTTGCCGCCTGTCCCGATCCCGATATCCTCGTCAACAACAATGGCGGACCGCCGCTTCGCGATTTCCGCGAGCTCAACCGAGAAAAGATCCTCGAAGGCGTCATCCAGAACATGGTGACCCCAGTCGAACTGGTCCAGGCTGTCATCGACGGCATGGCGGAGCGCGGCTTCGGACGCATCGTCAACATCACCTCGTTGTCGGTCTATGTTCCCATTCCCGGCCTCGATCTGTCGTCCGGCGCGCGCGCCGGCCTGACTTCGTTCCTTGCCGGCGTCGCGCGGACGGTGATCGACCGCAATGTGACGATCAACAACATGCTGCCGGGCAAGCTCGACACCGACCGGCTGCGCCCTCCGCATGAAGCCGGCACGCCGGAAGATCCGGCTGCCGCCGCCGCACGCAAGACCCAGGCAGCAGCCAACGTTCCGGCCAAGCGGCTCGGCACGCCGGAGGAATTCGGCCAGATCTGCGCCTTCCTGTGCTCGGTTCATGCCGGCTACCTGACCGGGCAGAACATACCGGTCGATGGCGGCCTCTATGTCAGCGCGTTTTAGTGGTGGAATCCAAGGTTTGGCACCCGCATGAACGGCGGGGAAGGACATTGCGAACGTTGGAGCCGTAGGCATAAGGTCCGCAATGCAACACTCGTCTCTCATAGCCTTCCTCAACGGCGAGAAACCGCCCGACGAGCTTTGGCAGGAGATTGAAACCGAGGTGACCGCGTGCGTGACCGCCACGACTACGCTTGGCTGCGTGGGGCATGTCATCATCACTGACGGGCCAGATACGATAATTAATCGTCGACATGTGGATGTGCTGGTTAGTCGGCTGGCGGACGGCATCCTACCGGTCCAAGCAGCCGCTTACATTGCCGATGCACTGATCTTTGCGGACGATGGCGTCTCGGAGGTTCTGTTCTTCCTGTCAGACGAGAGCGCGCGCCTTTCGCGAGAAGATGTGCGAGCCCTGCGGAGCCGCCTTTCGACGGGAGCGTAGCGTCTTTATCGGAAGAGCATGGATCATAACTGTGGGTACGGAATACGCCTCTGAAGAGATTTGGCGCACGTCGCTTGCGGCAGCGCGTAGCTATCTTCGTCACCTGCAGGCTCCTGAAAACCTGCCATATGCGGCGAAATCAATTTGTCACGCCATCCGCCGTATCGAGCGGATAAGAGCGGCCGGACTTCTTGAATGGCAGGAGCGAGACAAAAATACGCGTTTCCCCTGACCGCTTTCGACCCGTTACGGGCGCCCTCAGGCCAGCCGAGACACGACGACATTATGCTCAAAACGGCGCTCAGTTCACAAGGACTAGGGTTAATCCGCATGCTATGTCCTGCCTCGCAACCGAAAATGAGACCGGCGGATGGCGTCTTCTATCTATCGCTTTGTTAAGCAAAAACTGCTGTCACACGGTGTTCGAAACACGGCGGACGGCAACCTTGCAATTACCGACAGGAGATTGTTCCTTGACTTCGTTCGTCTAGAACGAGCGGTTAGGCTAGAGGATTTCGCGACAGTCCAGTCTGCCGTGGTGGCGATTGAAAATCGTTCCTTATCAATGGGTAAACGTCACATTGCGGTGTTTGCATATATGTATCTCAGGTTTTCGGATGCGACCCCAAAGCTTACCCATCTGGACATCGGCGTAGGGTGTCGTCGACAGAGCGACTTGTCGGTGAGGGGGCTGCCGTGTGGTACGACCGCTATTCTAAAAGTTTCTTTCGTGCACTTTATGAGAGCAACAGCGCCACAGCGGACTAGTGAAAGAATACCTAATCGTCCGCAAACCAACCGAAGCAGACATTCGGCGTCGCAGCTCGCCGCAGCACCCCGCCCGTCGTCCCAACATTTCAATGGCAGACTGCACAGGCAGGGCGGCGGTGCAAAGCCATAAGCGTCGCGCTTTGCGACACATCACCTCTCGAAAAGCCACGGCTGCATGCTAAGAGACTCAAAACAGCAAACGGACTGAACTGAGGAGCGGCCGGCATGGAAGGCGACAACAAAAAAGCAGCCCGCTCGGACCTCGACGAAGCCGCCCTCTATTTTCACAAGCACCCACGGCCTGGAAAGCTTGAAATCCAGGCAACCAAGCCGCTCGGCAACCAGCGCGACCTGGCGCTCGCCTATTCGCCCGGCGTCGCGGCGCCCTGTCTGGAAATCCGCGACAATCCGGCGGCGGCCGCCGACTACACGGCGCGCGCCAATCTGGTTGGCGTCGTCTCCAATGGTTCGGCGGTGCTCGGCCTCGGCAATATCGGACCGCTGGCGTCCAAGCCGGTGATGGAAGGCAAGGCGGTGCTGTTCAAGAAGTTCGCCGGCATCGACGTCTTCGACATCGAGATCGACGCGCCTGATATCGAGCGCATGGTCGAGACGATCTCGGCGCTGGAGCCGACCTTCGGCGGCATCAACCTCGAGGACATCAAGGCGCCAGAATGCTTTGAGGTCGAGGAACGGCTGAAAGCCCGCATGGCCATACCGGTCTTCCACGACGACCAGCACGGCACTGCGATCATCGTCGCCGCCGCCGTGCTCAACGGGCTGGAATTTGCCGGCAAGACGATTTCCGACATCAAGATCGTCACCTCCGGCGCCGGGGCAGCGGCCCTTGCCTGCCTCAACTTGCTGGTTTTGCTGGGCGCGCGCATCGAAAACATCTGGGTCACCGACCGTTTCGGCGTCGCCTACAAGGGCCGCGTTGATGAGATGGACCGCTGGAAGGACCCCTATGTGAAGGACACCGAGGCGCGCACGCTGGCCGATGTGCTGCCGGGCGCCGACGTGTTCCTAGGTCTTTCGGCCGCCGGCGTACTGAAACCGGAATTGCTCCAGCACATGGCGCCAAAACCGCTGATCCTGGCGCTGGCCAACCCCAATCCCGAGATCATGCCGGAAGCGGCCCGGGCGGCGCGACCCGACGCGATGATCTGCACGGGCCGCTCCGATTTTCCCAATCAAGTCAATAATGTACTTTGTTTTCCTTACATTTTCCGTGGCGCACTGGACTGCGGCGCCAGCGCCATCAACGAA
This sequence comes from Mesorhizobium sp. M1322, assembly GCF_040318085.1. NCBI lineage: Bacteria > Pseudomonadati > Pseudomonadota > Alphaproteobacteria > Hyphomicrobiales > Phyllobacteriaceae > Mesorhizobium > Mesorhizobium sp. M1322. The sequence continues at coordinate 54,888 of NZ_JAMYLP010000030.1, read as the reverse complement.
GAGATGAAGATGGCCGCGGTGCGGGCGATCGCGGCCCTTGCCCGCGAAGAGCCGTCGGATGTCGCCGCCCGCGCCTATTCTGGCGAAACGCCGATCTTCGGGCCCGATTTCCTGATCCCCTCGCCCTTCGATCCCAGGCTGATCCTGCGCATCGCTCCGGCGGTGGCCAAAGCCGCCTGCGACACCGGCGTCGCGACGCGGCCGATCACCGACTTTGCCGCTTATATCGACACGCTGAACCGCTTTGTCTTCCGCTCCGGCCTGGTCATGAAGCCGGTGTTCACGATGGCCAAGACGTCGAATGCCAAGCGCGTCATCTATGCCGACGGCGAGGATGAACGCGTGCTGCGTGCCGCCCAGGTGGTGCTGGAAGAAGGCATCGCCGAGCCAATCCTGATCGGCCGCCCGCATGTCATCGAAGTCAGGCTGAAACGTTACGGATTGCGCATCAAGCCGGGCGTCGATTTCGGTCTGATCAATCCCGAGGACGATCCCCGTTATCGCCACTACGTCGACCTTTTAATCGAACTCGCTGGCCGGCGTGGCGTCACGACGGAGGCCGCGCGCACCATGGTGCGCACCGACAACACGGTGATCGCCGCACTTGCCCTCAAGCGTGGCGACGCCGACGCCATGGTCTGCGGCCTGGAAGGACGTTTCGAGCGGCATTTGCGCAATGTCACCCTGATCATCGGCCCGCGCGCCGGTATCAAGGATCACGACCTGTCGACACTTTCCATGCTGATCTCGCAGCGCGGCATCATTTTCCTCACCGATACCCATGTCACCGTCGATCCGACGGCGGAGGAGATCGCCGAGATGACGGTGCTGGCGGCCGAAGAAATCCAGCGCTTCGGCATCGAGCCCAAGGCCGCCCTGCTGTCGCATTCGGATTTCGGCTCACGCGATTCGCCAAGCGCACTCAAGATGCGGCAGGCAGCGGCGATCCTGGCGTGCATCGCGCCAGACCTGCAATGCGACGGCGAGATGCATGCCGACTCGGCTCTGTCGGAGCAGCTGCGCCAGCGCGTCTATCCGCATTCGCGGCTGAAAGGCGAAGCCAATCTGCTGGTCTTCCCCAATCTCGATTCGGCGAACATCACGCTCACCGCGCTGCGCGCGATGATGGACGCGCTGCATGTCGGACCGATCCTGCTCGGCACCGACAGGCCGGCACATATACTGACGCCGTCGGTGACGTCACGCGGCGTCGTCAACATGACCGCGCTTGCCGTGGTCGAAGCGGCCCACAAGGCGCAGGCGGTCGTAAATCTGGGCTAAAACGGCCTTTCGCGGTAAGCTAAGTAATAACTGCAAAGCGGTAGCTTTCGCGGCGGGCGGTTAAACGGAGTTCACGGCGAATGACGGGCGGAGGGTGGAAGCTGACGCGTGCCGCGGCGCTGCTCGCCGTGGCGTTATCAGGCTTTGCCGTCACTGAGCTGCAGGCCGCCTCCGGTGTTTGCCGCCAGCTGGAGGCCGATCTCGCGGCCGCTTCGCGCGGTGGCGGCGGCAAGCCGGCCCTGCTCCGGAAATACGAGGACGCGATCGTGCGGCAGCGCGAGCAGATTTCAAAGGCAGGCCGCCAGTCCGATAGCGCCGGCTGCGGCTTTTCGCTGCTCGGCCGCAATCGCAACGCTTGCGCCGCACTCGAGGCCACGCTCGAGCGCATGAACGCCAATCTCGATGACTTGCAGGCCAAGCGCGCGCAGCTCGCCGGCGGCGGCTCGCGCCGCGATCGCGCGCGCATATTGGCTTCGCTCGATGCGAACGGCTGCCGCGACAACACTATAGTTCCGAGGCGTGCGCCTGTCCTCGAAGCAAACCGTGAAAACGGCAAAGGAAGTCTGCTCGATCGGCTTTTGGGCGACGCCAGAAGTCAGCCCGATGCGCTGGACGAGCCGAGCGATCCCGACCAAGAACGCGGTGTCCGCGCCATGATCAATCAGCCCGATGGCATGATCAATCAGCCAGACGGCATGGACCTGCCGCGCCTTGGCGGCGAATTCCGCACAATGTGCGTGCGCACCTGCGACGGCTATTTCTTCCCGATGTCGAATGCCGCCTCGCTGGGCGATTTCGAGCGCGACCAGAAGAATTGCGATTCAAGCTGCCCCGGCACCGAGATGCAGGTGTTTTATACGCGCGGCATAGGCGACGATTCGGCTGACATGACGTCTTCGGTAACCGGCAGGCCCTACAGCGAACTGCCGACCGCCTATCTCTACAAGCAGCCCGAAACGTCTCGCCTGCCGGCCTGCGGCTGCAACGCTGCACAGAACTTCGAGATCATTGCCGGCAATCCGCCAAGCCCCGAACAGACCGAGGCCGATGTAGAGACCACGCCGCTCAATCCGGTGCCTGTCGCCAAACCCGATCCAGGCGCCGACCCCGAGACTTTGGCTAATGTCGAAGGCGGGCTCGATCGCGAAGCCATCAAGCGCCTCGCCGTCAAACCCTCGCCGACGACCTTACCACCTCCGGAACAGCGCAAGGTCAGGGTCGTCGGGCCAACGTTCCTTCCCGACCCAGCAGCGGCAAGAGATCTGCAAGCTCCGGCCCCGAATGCTGCCCCGTAAGCGCCAGCCTGAGCGGCATGAACAGCGCCTTGCCCTTGCGGCCGGTCACTTCCCTGATCCTGCCCGTCCACTCCTTCCAGACCGACCCGTTCCAGGGGTCTTCCGGCAAAAGGTCGAACGCCTGGCGAAGGAAATCGCGGTCGATGTCGGAAAAGTCCGGCTGCTCCTGCGGGCCGTCGCGAAGTGTGCGCCACCAGATTGCTGCATCGGCCAGCCTGTCGAGATTGCCGCGGACCGCCAGCCAGAAAGGCTCGGCCTGTTCGCCGGAAACGCCGAGCACGATCAGCCTGTCGCGCGCCTCGGAAAACGGCATATGGTGCAGCAGCGTGCGGTTGAGCACGAAGAGCTCGTCCGGGTCGAATTTGGCGGCGGATTTCGAGGTCGCGGCCGGATCGAAGCGCCGGGCAAGCTCGGTCATATCAGGCACCGCCACGACGTTTTCCGAGGTGCCGACAAGCACCGCCAGCGAGGCGACGGCCATCGGCTCGATGCCGGTCTCCCGCAGGCTTTCGATGGACAGCGCGCCGCTCCTCTTCGACAGGCCCTCGCCCGATGCGGTGGTCAATAGATTGTGGTGGCCGAACACTGGCGGCTCGGCACCCATTGCCTGGAACAGGGCGATCTGCACGCCGGTATTGGTGACGTGGTCGTCGCCACGGATGACATGGCTGACGCCCATCTCGATGTCGTCGACTACCGAGGGCAGAGTATAGAGATAAGTCCCGTCCTCGCGCATCAGAACCGGGTCGGAAAGCGAGGCAAGGTCGACGGTTTCCTCGCCGCGCACCAGATCGTTCCAGTGGATTTCGGTGCGCTCCGGCTGCAGCGGGTCGCTGGTGAAATTGGGCAGCAGAAAGCGCCAATGCGGCCGGCGGCCATCGGACTGGTATTCGGCGATCTGCTCAGGCGTCAGCGTCAGCGCTTCGCGGCCGTAGACCGGCGGCAGGCCGCGCGTGCGCCGCACCTTGCGCCTGAGATCGAGCTCTTCCGGTGTTTCGTAACAAGCATAAAGAAGGCGCGCCGCCTTCAACTTCTCCATCGCCGCATCGTAGATCTCGAAGCGCCGTGACTGGTACTCGGTGGCGTCCGGAAAAATGCCCAGCCAATGCAGGTCGTAGAGGATGGCGTCGGAGAATTCCTGCGTCGAGCGGGAGACATCGGTGTCGTCGAAGCGCTGGATGAAGCGGCCCTTGTTGTTCATGGCGAACAGCCAGTTGAACAGCGCAGTGCGGGCATTGCCGATATGAATGCGGCCGGTGGGTGATGGGGCGAAACGAACGGTAACTGTCATGAACGGGGCGTACCGGAAGGTTTTGCTGTTGACAAGACACGCCCCCGCGCTTGGCCGCAGACATAGAACATGACGAAGGCGATGAAAAGGCGGAAGCGCCGCGCGTCCTAGCGCATCGGCCCGAAATCGGAACCGATTTTCGGAAAGCACGATGCGCAGATTCAAAGTGTTCGAGCGTACTTTGTGCGTCCAAGTGGACGCACGTCGCTCTAATGGACACACGGCGCTGTAAGTGTCAGATCGCCAGCCCCTTGGTCAACTCAAGCGCCTGGCGCTCGAACAGCCGGCGGTAGATGCCGCCCTGCAGCCGGATCAGTTGATCGTGCGGGCCCTCCTCGACGATGCGGCCGCGATCGAACACCAGAAGCCTGTCCAGCGCCCGCACCGTCGAAAGCCGGTGCGCGATGACGAGCGTCGTGCGGCCGACCATCAACCGCTCCATCGCCTGCTGGATCAGCACCTCCGATTCCGAATCGAGGCTGGATGTCGCCTCGTCCAGAATGAGTATCCGCGCATCGGCAAGGAAAGCCCGCGCGATCGCCACGCGCTGGCGCTCGCCGCCCGATAGTTTCACGCCGCGCTCGCCGACCAGCGTGCCATAGCCTTTCGGCAGGCCGACGATGAAGTCGTGCGCGCTTGCCAGCCGTGCCGCGTGCTCGATCTCGGCCTGCGTGGCGCTCGGCCGGGCATAGGCGATGTTTTCGGCCAGCGACCGGTGAAACAGGATCGGCTCCTGCTGGACGATGGCGATCTGCCCGCGCAGCGACGCCTGCGTCACCCCAGCAATATCCTGGCCGTCGATCAGGATCGTTCCCGCGTTCACGTCGTAAAGGCGCTGGATCAGCTTGACGAAGGTCGTCTTACCCGAGCCCGAATGGCCGACCAGCCCGACGCGTTCGCCCGGCGCGATGTCCACCGAAAAGTCGCGATAGAGCGGCAGTCGGTGGCTGCCATAATGGAAGATGACGTTGTCGAAGCTGATGCGGCCGTTGGTGATACGGATCGGCTTGGCGCCGGGCACATCCTCGATGCCGAGTGGCTCGGACTGGAAGTCGACCAATTCCTCCATGTCGTTGATCGAGCGCTGCAAATTGCGGATATGCGTGCCGATGTCGCGCAAATAGCCTTGCAGCACGAAGAACGAGGTCAGCACGAAGGTGACATCGCCGGCGCCCGCCTGCCCCCACGACCACAAAAGCAGCGAAAAATCCGATCACCGCTGTTCTCAGAAGCAGCAGCATCGACCCTTGCGTGGTGCCGTTGACGGTGCCGCGCACCCAGGTGCGGCGCGTGCGGGCGCGCCATCTGGCGACGACCTTGGCAAGGCGCGTTTCCTCGCGTTCCTCGGCGCCAAAACCCTTGACCACCGCGTTGCAGCTCACTGCATCGGCCAGCGAGCCGCCCAGGCGTGTGTCCCATGCGTTGGCGAGCCTTGCCGCAGGCGCGACATAGCCAAGCGACAGCAGCGCCGTAACCGCGATGAACAGCACCGAACCTGCGGCAACGACAGCACCCATCAGCGGCCAGAACCAGCCGAGCAGCAGCGTCGAGCCGACAAGCATGACGACGGACGGCAGCAGCGCGATCAGGATCGTGTCGTTGAGCAGGTCGAGCGCCCACATGCCGCGGGTTATCTTGCGCACGGTCGATCCGGCGAAGCTGTTGGCGTGCCAGTCGGTGGAGAAGCGCTGGACGCGATGGAACGCGTCGGCTGCGATATCCGCCATCATCTTCAGGGTCAGCTCGACGATGGCCATGAAGGCGAGGTTGCGCAGCACAACACCGGTGAGCGCCAGCGCCACCAGCATCGAAAACGCCGCCATCGCCGCATTCCACGCGACAGCGTCGGCCGCGGCACTGCTGGCAACGGCGTCGACCAGCCGGCCGGAGTAGAGTGGCGTCAGCACGTCGGCCAAGGTCGACAGCAGGAACGTGCCCATGATGAGCGAAAGCCGCCACGGCTGGCGCCGCCAATGGCTGAGCGTGAAGCCAAGGACGCTGCGAAAGGCGCCCGCGCGCAAATCGATCTGAAAACGAGCCATGATGTCATTCGGGCGCAAACGAGCCCGGTCCCGGTAAAGTCGAAAAATTGAAGAAACCGCGTTGGGCGAGTTAGCACCCAGGAATGCGGAGGTTCGGCATATTTGGCGGCTCGCCCGAAGACGGGCGGCGACCGGCATCGACGAAGGCCTGTTGTCAGACGGGCTTGGCTATGAAGGTGAAAACCTTCCGGCGCGCCGTCTGAGACCTAGGCTTCGCGGCCTCGCATAACGATGTCAAATCCTGCCATTCGGTCCTCCCATTAGAGCGACGTGCGTCCATTTGGACGCACAAAGTACGCTCCAACTTTGAATCGGCGCATCGTGCTTTCCGAAAATCGATGCCGATTTTCGGGCGATGCGTAGGAATCGCGGAACCGGTCTTATAGAGATGCCTCAACGCGTCGCCAAGCCAGAGAGCGACCAAAAGCGCATCTGGTCCAACCGGTGAGACGATTTTGCAACAATCGCGGGTTGTGCGCCGTCGTCGTCCGCTCAGGCTGCCGGAATACGATCGAGCCGCATGTAGCGGCCATCGGTGGACGGCCTGAAGCCAAGTTTTTCGTAAACCGCGTGGGCATCGTTGGTCGACAGGCTCCAGTGCGTCACTGTCTTGCAATCAGGATGATCGATAAGCGCCTGGACAAGCCGCGTGCCGATGCCTCGCCCGCGAAATTCCGGCCAGATGATGACGTCGGCCAGATAGGCAAACACCGTGCGGTCGGTGATCGCCCGGCCGAAGCCGATCTGCTTGCCGTCGGCATAGGCGCCGACGCAAAGCGAGTTTGCGAAGGCGCGGCGGTGAACTTCGTCGCTGCGCCCGCTGCCCCAGTAGCTTGCCATCAACAGGTCGGAGGTTGCCCGGAAGTCGATCCGTGACACGTCGAAGCTGATTTCACAGTCAGGCATGGCTGTCCCACTGATCGTCCGGCCACAGCCATTTCAGCAGCCATTTCACAGGAGCGAGAAACGGCGCTTACCCGCCATCCCTGAACCGGTTGGTGATGGGATAACGGCGGTCGCGGCCGAAATTCTTTTTGGTGATCTTCACGCCGGGCGCTGCCTGCCGGCGCTTGTATTCGGCGATGTAGAGCAGGTGCTCGACGCGCGTCACCGTTGCCCGGTCATGGCCGCGGGCAACGATCTCGTCGACCCCCATCTCGTTTTCGACCAGACACTCCAAGATGTCGTCCAGCACCGGATAGGGCGGCAGCGAATCCTGATCTGTCTGGTTCTCGCGCAGTTCAGCCGACGGCGCCTTGTCGATGATGTTGTTCGGGATCACCTCGCCGGAGGGGCCCAGCGCGCCCGGCGGCACATGCGTATTGCGCCAGCGCGATAGCGCATAAACCTGCATCTTGTAGAGGTCCTTTATCGGGTTGAAGCCGCCATTCATGTCGCCGTAGAGCGTGGCGTAGCCCACCGACATCTCGCTCTTGTTGCCGGTGGTGACCACCATCGAGCCGAACTTGTTGGAGATCGCCATCAAAATGGTGCCGCGCGCGCGGCTCTGCAGGTTTTCTTCGGTGATGCCTTCCTTGGTGCCCTCGAAAAGCTGCGTCAGCGTATGCAGAAATCCCTCGACCGGCTCGAAGATCGGCACGATGTCATAGCGGCAGCCGAGCGCGCGGGCACAGTCCTCGGCATCCTTCAGTGAATCCTTCGAGGTATAGCGATAAGGCATCATCACGGCGCGCAGCCGCTCCTCGCCGAGCGCATCGACGGCAAGCGCTGCGCAGATCGCCGAATCGATGCCGCCGGAAAGGCCGAGCACCACGTTCTTGAAGCCGTTCTTGTTGACGTAGTCGCGCAGGCCCAGCATGCAGGCGCGATAATCGGCCTCCTCCTTTTCCGGGATTTTCGACATCGGCCCTTCGGAGCAGACCCAGCCATCAGAATCATTTCCATTTTGCGCGCCTGCGGCGCGGTTGCGCTTCCAGGTGGTGACGTTGACCGTCTCCTCGAACTGGCTCATCTGAAAGGCCAGCGTCTTGTCGGCGCCGATGGCAAAGGATGCACCGTCGAAGATCAGTTCGTCCTGGCCGCCAAGCTGATTGGCATAGATGATCGGCAATCCGCATTCGATGACCTGGCGGATGACAACCTGTTGGCGGACATCGACCTTGCCGCGATAATAGGGCGAGCCGTTCGGCACCAGCAGGATCTCCGCACCGCTTTCGGCCAGCGTCTCGCAGATGCCGACGTCGCCCCAAATGTCTTCGCAGATCGGAATTCCCAGGCGCACGCCGCGGAAATTGACCGGCCCCTGCATTTCAGGGCCGGCCTGGAAGACGCGCTTCTCGTCGAATTCGCCGTAATTCGGCAAATCGAGCTTGTAGCGCTCTGCAAGTATCTTGCCGCCATCGGCGAAAATGATTGAATTGTGCGTGCCGCTCTTGCGCTTCAGCGGCGTGCCGATGAAGACGCCCGGCCCGCCATCGGCGGTATCGCCGGCGAAATCCTGCGCTGCCCGCTCGCAGGCCTTCAGGAACGCCGGCTTCAGCACCAGATCCTCGGGCGGATACCCAGCAAGGAAAAGCTCGGTGAACAGCACGAGGTCGGCGCCCTGGCGGGCAGCGTCCGCCCTCGCCTCGCGCGCCTTGGCGAGATTGCCGGCGACGTCGCCAACCGTCGGATTGAGCTGGGCGACGGCGATGCGCAATATGTCGGAAGCGGTCTGGTCGGTCATGCCTGCTGACTTAGCGCGCCAGAATTCGCCGGGCAATGGCGATCATTTGGACCACCCAGACCGAATGACACATGTCATTCGTGTCAGACCGATCGGACCGCCGGATACCGATCAGGCCTATTCGCCCATATATTCGCGCAGTGCCTCCGGCGAGTGGTTCTCGCCGATCGACATCGCCAGAATGCGCGAAATATGCCGGCGCGGCAGGCTGGTTTGCGCCGCCCAGGCATTGATCTGGCTCTGGATCTTGTCGAGATCCCTCTTGGAGGTCAGGCTTTCGGCGATGTCCAGGTCGGCGTCGCGCAGCGCGACCGCCATGTCGGTTGAGACGATGAAGGCGTCCCATTCCAACCAACGCAAAAAATACTGGCCGGTGTTGCCGCCGAGCCGACTGCCATGCTTGGCGAGATAGGCCATCAGCCCGACCTGGTCGTCTTCAGGCCAATCGGCGAGGAACTTACCGAAGCCGCCATGCTCCTTCGACACCCGCTCGACGAAAGCCGCGTTGTCGCGGACGGATTTGATCTTCTGCGGATTGCGCACGATTCGCTCGTCGGCTGTCAGATCGTGCCAGAAATCATCGGGCTGGAACAACAGCCGCTTCGGCTCGAAGCGGAGGAACGCTTCTTCGAAACCAGGCCATTTCTGCTCGATGACACGCCAGACAAAACCAGCGGCGAAAACACGCTCGGCCATGGTCGAGAGGATGCGGTCGTCGGTAATGTCCGCCACCGCGGCATTGTCGGGCATAGGTCCCAGCAGCGACGCCAGCGCCGCTTCCCCGCCCTTGCGTTTGGCCGCGCGGGCGCGGATTTTCTGAAAATCCATCATTGTTTTTCCTCACCTAATCGCGTCAATCTACCACTTCCCGTGCGAACCAGTAGCCTCTACCTCTATCGCTGACGACGGAGTCGACGATGAACAAGACGATCGAGGAACTGGCGAACCGTTGGCTGAAGCGAAAGCCGGAGGGCCTCAGCGCACCTGAAAACCGGGTGCTGCAATCAACGCTCGAGCGCACCACGATCTCCAAGGATACCAACAAGGCCCTCGCCTTTCACCAGACCTTTGGCGACCGCCTGGCCGACACCATCGCCCGGATCGGCGGCTCGTGGTCCTTCATCCTGACATTCATTGCCTTCCTGATCCTGTGGACGGCGGGCAATGTCTGGCTTTTGACGCGCGACGCCTTCGATCCCTATCCCTTCATCTTCCTCAACCTCGTGCTTTCCATGGTCGCTGCCCTGCAGGCGCCGGTGATCATGATGGCGCAAAACCGCCAGACCGAGCGCGATCGTATCGATGCCGCGCACGACTACGAGGTCAATCTCAAGGCCGAGATCGAGATCATGGCGCTGCATGAAAAGCTCGACGAACTACGCCACAGCCAGATCATCGGCATGCGCGACGAGATCGCCCGGCTGGCCGAGCAGGTGAAGCGCATCGACGAGATTCTGTCGAAGCAGCGGACGCGTCCATGACGGATGCCATCCATAATCTCATCGCACAATATGGGCTGATTGCCGTCTTTCTGGGCTGTGTCGCCGAGGGCGAAAGTGCCGCCCTCCTTGGCGGGTTTTTCGCGCATCAGCATGTCTTCGTCCTGTGGCAGGCGTTTCTGGCGGCCTCCATCGGCGCCTTTGTCGGCGACACTTTCTTCTTCACCCTCGGACGGAGCTTCGCCGATCATCCGCTCGTGATTAAATTGAGAGGTCGGCCAGGCTTCAGTCACGCCTATCGTCTCGTCTCCAACCATCCCGACATTTTCGTGCTGTCGAACCGCTTCATTTACGGCCTGCGCCTTGTCGGCGGCATCGCGGCCGGATTGTCAGGCATTGCCGTGACGCGCTTTGTCATTCTCAACGTCATTTCATCCATAGTCTGGGCCGGATTGTTCACCACCATCGGCTATGTGTTCGGGCTGGGCGCGGAGCGCATCGTCGGCCAGGCGTTGGCTCGTCACGAGCGATTGCTGATCGCGCTGGCGATTGCGTTGGGCGTGGCCGTCCTTGCCTGGTTAGTCGCTCATCACATTGCCAAAAAGGAGCGTAGCAAGGAGACGTGAGGATCAGTCGATGCCGAGCGCCCGGTCGCCGCGATCAAGGATCAGCGGAATGATCAGGTCTTCCTCATCGGCAAGGTGCCGGGTCAGCATGGCGATCAGCCGGCTGTTCTCGTCGGCATAGGCATCGGCGGCAAAGCGCTGCTTGTCCTCGCTCTCCTGAAGCGTGCGGATGAAGGCGTTTGCGGCCTCGGCATTGCGCCTCCAGCCCCTCATGGATCGTGTGATGATCTGCATCGAGAATCTCGAAGCCGCGCTTCAGCCGGACCTCAGCTTTGGCGAATACCGGGAAATAATGATTGTCCTCGACGTTATGGTGACCGTCGAGATGACCGAGAAAATGGTTGAGGCGCGGCGCGGACCAGCGCGCGAACTCCGGCGCCGTCAGCCTGCCCTCGCGATAGTCGCCGATGCCGTTGGTCAGCATGCCGCCGAGCTCGCGGAACATGTCGTGCCGCTGCAGCCACATAGTGGCCATGCCATGGATGTTGGTGTGGCCCTGCCAGACCTCGCGCGGGTATTTTTCGGTCAGCCAGCGCAGATCGTCCGGCAGGCCTGCCCGCTCGAGCAGCAGAAAATCGGCACCTTCACCCATTACGGTCTCCTTTGGTGACCGTCATATAAGAGGTGAGATACTAGATCGGTAGCCCCGTAATGCGCTCGATGATTGCGATGCCCCAGACGCCGGCAACGATCACCACCGAAATCAGCACCGCCAGCGAACCGCAGTCCTTGGCGAGCTGGATATCGACGTTGAACTCCCGGCTGAACGCATCGCATGCCGCCTCGATGCCGGTGTTCAGCACTTCGACCATGATCAGCAGCAGCACCGCGCCGATCAGCAGCGCGTAGCCGCGCCACGACAATGAAACAAACCAGCCGAGCGGCAGCGCCAGCACGAGCAGCATCAGCTCCTGCTGGAAGGCTTTTTCGCTGGCGGCCAATTTGCGAAACGCCCGCACCGAATTGAAGAAAGCATCGATCAGCCGCTGCATACCATACCTTTCCGAATCACCGGCAGGGGATAGCGCAATGGCCGGATCAAGGGAATAAGGCGATCTCTGCAAAAATCATTCGTCGGCAACCTCGTCACTCATGCGCGACCTTGGTCGACGGCGTCGACTTCTCGAACTGCGGCAGCCCGTCGTCGATCGTGTAGTAGTCGCCTTTGTCGCCGACGAAGATGTGGCATTGGCCTTGAAGTCCCGTCGGCTCATCGAATAGTCCCGCCAGAACCGAGATGTAGGTATCTTGCTGTGGCTTCCAGAACAGCAGCGAGCCGCATGTCTTACAGAAACCGCGTCTGGCAAACGAAGACGCTTCGTACCAGGTGATGCTCTCGGTACCTGATATTGTGATGTTCCCTTCGGGGACATTGGTTGCAGCGTAGAAGTGACCACTCTGCTTCCGGCATTGCGAGCAGTGACAATAGATCACGCCGCGCAATGGCCCCCGCGTCCTGAAGCGCACGGCTCCGCACAGGCATGACCCGGTATGAGTGTCGTCCATCTCGTTCTCCCAACGCAGTCGCCATCCCGGCATTGCGGCAGGATTCCAGTTTTGTAGCCACAGCGCACGAGCAAATGCGACATAAAGCGGGCGTGGTCGAACTGCCAGTTATGAAACCGACCGGCGACCCGATGGCGCCAATCGGCGCTGCGGTAAATTGCGATTGACAAAGATTGCCAAACTCTCATTTATCGAGCGAAGAAGAGGCAGAGGAAGCGACATGGCAACGATGAACGTAAGTCTTCCGAGCGATATGGTCGAATTCGTGGAGCATGAAGTCTCCCAAGGCGGGTACGCTTCCTCGAGTGAAGTCGTCAGGGAAGCGCTGCGCTTGCTGCGACACGAAAAAGCCCAACAGGCGGAGAAACTCGCCATCCTTCGGCGCGAAATCAGTATTGGGTTGGAAGCCGCCGACGCGGGACGCTTCTCGAAGAAAAGCGTAAGTGACATTCTCGACGAGGTGATGCTCGAATCGCCCAGGAGATGAGACACGAGCTTACCGAACCCGCCGAACGCGATATCAGGGACATCTTGCGAAACACGATGCAGATGTTCGGTCCGCAGCAAGTCCGGGCCTACGCCCGCATCATCGAACTTGGTATCCAGCTAATCTCGGAAGATCCGGATCGACCAGGTTCCATCGAGCGCGCCGAACTCGCCACGGGTGTTCGACTGCTGCACCTGGAGATCGCTGCGAGAAGGCGCGGAGGTGCTGCACATTGCCTTTATTATATGAAGGGCCGCCTTTCGGACGAAACGATCGGGGTCATTGTCGTTCGAGTGCTTCATGAGCGCATGGAACCACGGCATAGAGTGATCAGAGCACTCAAGAATGTGGCAAGAGCCAAGGCAGGTAGCCCGAAAATACCCGACGGTGATGAGCCGTCCAGTGGTCCGGGTTCCTCAGGAGCTGGGGATATCTCCGGCGCCTCTTGATGATGGCGACTGAATCAGCCGTTCACGGCCTGCTTGTGCTGGACCGGGTGGCTCTTCTTGAGCAGGTCCGAGACCAGGAACGCCAGCTCGATCGCCTGGTCGGCGTTGAGGCGCGGGTCGCAATGGGTGTGGTAGCGATCCTGAAGCTCCTCGGCGGTGATGGCGCGGGCGCCACCGGTACATTCGGTGACGTTCTTGCCGGTCATCTCGATATGGATGCCGCCCGGATGCGTGCCTTCGGCGCGATGCACCTCGAAGAAGCTCTGAACTTCCTTCAGGATGCGATCGAACGGCCGCGTCTTGTAGCCGGCGGCCTCGATCGTGTTGCCATGCATCGGATCCGACGACCACACCACATTGCGGCCTTCCTTCTGCACCGCGCGCACCAGCTTCGGCAGATGCTCGGCGACCTTGTCGGAACCGAAGCGCGCGATCAGCGTCAGCCGGCCGGGCTCGTTTTCCGGATTGAGCAGATCGATGAGCTGCAAGAGGCCGTCCGGCGTCAGCGACGGGCCGCATTTAAGGCCCAGCGGGTTCTTGATGCCACGGCAATATTCGACATGGGCATGGTCGGGCTGGCGCGTGCGATCGCCGATCCAGATCATGTGCCCGGAAGTGGCGTACCAGTCGCCTGAGGTCGAATCGACGCGGGTCAGCGCCTCCTCATAGCCGAGCAGCAGCGCCTCGTGGCTGGTGTAGAAGTCGGTCTCGCGCAGCGCGTAATTGGTCTCCGAGGTGATGCCGACGGCCTTCATGAAGTCCATCGTCTCGGTGATGCGGTTGGCGAGCGACTCGTATTTCTCGCCTTGCGGGCTGTCCGAAACGAAGCCCAGCATCCATTGATGCACGTTTTCCAGGCTGGCGTAGCCGCCCTGGGCGAAAGCGCGCAACAGGTTGAGCGTCGCCGCCGACTGGCGATAGGCCATCTCCTGGCGTGCAGGATCGGGAATGCGCGACTTGGCGTCGAACTCGATGCCGTTGATGATGTCGCCGCGATAGCTGGGCAGCGTCACGCCGCCCCTGGTCTCATTGTCGGACGAGCGCGGCTTGGCGAACTGGCCGGCAACACGACCGACCTTCACCACCGGCTGCGCACCGGCGAAGGTCAGCACCACGGACATCTGCAGGAAGACGCGGAAGAAGTCGCGGATGTTGTCCGCGCCGTGCTCGGCAAAGCTCTCGGCGCAATCGCCGCCCTGCAGAAGGAATGCGTCACCGGCAGCGACGGTCGCAAGCTGCTTCTTCAGCTTGCGTGCCTCACCTGCAAAAACCAGCGGCGGAAACGTGGCGAGCTGGGCTTCCGTGTTCTTCAGCGCGGCAAGATCCGGATAGGCAGGAACCTGCTGGATCGGCTTTGCTCTCCACGAATTCGGCGACCATTTCGTCATCGTTGCACCCAACGTTCTTTCCAGCGGGTGCTATCGCCCGCCATTTCGCCCCAATATGGGGATCGCGGCTCCATACACGAAGCCGATTTCCTATTCTAGACCGGATTTGGACGTGTGGCGAATGGCCGTGATGCGCCAGAACCGCCGGCGTAGTCGTTGACCAAAGCACCAGCAGCGCCTTGCTAGGCAGCCTTCTCCACCAGCCGAGCCAGTTGCGTCATGACGACGGCCGCCCCTGCCAGACGCTTTTCAGGTGTTGGCCAGTCGCGGCTGAAGACGACGCTCTGGTCGGGCCGGATCTTGGCCAGCGAACCCTGCTCGCCGATGAACGTGACCAGCCCGACAGGATTGGAAAACTCGCGCTTGCGGAAATGGATGACAACGCCTTTTGGTCCGGCATCGAGCTTTTCGACATTGGCCTTGCGGCAGAGCGCCTTGATGAAGACGATCTTCAGCAGATGCTTCACCTCCTCCGGCAGCGGGCCGAACCGATCGATCAGTTCTGCGCCAAAGGCATCGATCTCCTCGGTGTTTTCGAGGTCGCCGAGGCGGCGGTAGAGCGCCAGCCGCAGCTGCAGGTCCGGAACATAGCTTTCCGGGATCATCACCGCCGTGCCGACGGCGATCTGCGGCGACCAGCCGCCATCCTGAACCTCGCCCGAATCCTTCACCTCGGCGACGGCTTCCTCCAGCATCTGCTGGTAGAGCTCGAAGCCGACCTCCTTGATATGGCCCGACTGCTCCTCGCCGAGAAGGTTGCCGGCGCCGCGGATATCGAGATCATGGCTGGCGAGCTGGAAACCGGCGCCCAGCGTATCGAGCGACTGGAGGACCTTCAGCCGGCGCTCGGCGGTGTCGGTCAGCTTGCGGTTGGCCGGCAGCGTGAACAGCGCATAGGCGCGCACCTTCGAGCGGCCGACGCGGCCGCGCAACTGGTAGAGCTGCGACAGGCCGAACATGTCGGCGCGATGCACGATCAGCGTGTTGGCGGTCGGGATATCGAGGCCGGATTCGACGATGGTGGTCGACAGCAGCACGTCGTACTGGCCGTCGTAGAAGGCATTCATGATGTCGTCGAGCTCGCCGGGCGGCATCTGGCCGTGAGCGACAGCCACTTTCAGCTCGGGCACGGATTCACGAAGGAACTCATGGATTTCCGCTAGATCGCTGATGCGTGGCACGACATAGAAGGAATGGCCGCCGCGGTAGCGTTCCCTGAGCAGGGTTTCGCGGATGACCAGCGGGTCGAAGGGCGAGATGAAGGTGCGCACCGCCAGGCGGTCGACCGGCGGCGTGGCGATCAGCGACAGTTCGCGCACGCCGGTCAACGCCAGCTGCAGCGTGCGCGGGATCGGCGTCGCCGACAGCGTCAGCACATGCACATCGCTCTTCAGATCCTTCAGCCGCTCCTTGTGCTTGACGCCAAAATGCTGCTCCTCGTCGATGATCAACAGGCCGAGATTCTTGAATGAGATCGACGAGCCGAGCAGCGCGTGAGTGCCGACGACGATGTCGACCGTGCCTTCGGCGATGCCCTTCTTGGTCTCGGCCAGATCCTTGGCGCCAACCAGCCGCGAGGCCTGGGCGACGCGGATCGGCAGGCCGGAGAAACGCTGCGAAAAGGTCTTGAAATGCTGGCGCGACAACAATGTCGTCGGCACCACCACCGCGACCTGAAACCCTTCCATCGCCGCGATGAAGGCGGCGCGAAGCGCAACTTCCGTCTTGCCGAAGCCGACATCGCCGCAGATCAGCCGGTCCATCGGCTTTCCGGCGCCCAGATCGCCCATGACCGAATCGATCGCCGTCTGCTGGTCGTCGGTCTCCTCATAGGGAAACCGCGCGGCGAATTCGCCATAGAGACCGTCCGCCGGCACCAGGGAGGGAGCGGCGCGCATATGCCGCTCGGCGGCGATGCGGATCAACTGCCCTGCCATGTCGAGCAGCCGCCGTTTCAGCCGCGCCTTGCGCGACTGCCAAGCGCCGCCGCCAAGCTTGTCCAATGTCGCTTCGGCCGAATCCGAGCCATAGCGCGACAGAAGTTCGATGTTCTCCACCGGCAGGAACAGCCGGTCGTCGCCGGCATAGTGGATTTCGAGGCAATCATGCGGCGCCCCGACCGCCTCGATGGTGCGCAGTCCGATGAAGCGGCCAATGCCATGGTCGGTATGGACGACGATATCGCCGGAGGACAACGCCGAGGCCTCGGCGATGAAGTCGGAAGGACGCTTCCTGCGCTTCGAGCGACGGATCAGCCTGTCGCCCAGAATGTCCTGCTCGGCGACGACGACCAGTTTCTCGGTCTCGAAGCCGGATTCGAGCGGCAGCACGGCAAGTACCGCCTGCCCCGGTTCGAGCTTTTCCGCCTCGGCCAGCGTGGCGACCGGCTTGAGATTGCCGAGATGATGTTCGGCCAGGATCTGGCCCAACCGGTCTAGCGAACCTTCGGTCCAGCCGGCGACGATGACGCGGCGGCGAGCGGCCCGCTCGTCGGCAATGTGTTTTACGACGACGTCGAAGACGTTGATGTTGGGGTCGGCGCGTTCCTCGACGAAGCTGCGGCCATGCCGCGAGCCGGCATGGAAGATTTTCTTCGCGCCGGCATAGGGCGCGTTGAAGGGCGTGAAGTCGATCGCTTCGCGCGGCCCAAGCGCGGCGATCAGGTTTTCCGGCGACAAATAAAGCAGGTCCGGCGGCACCGGCTTGTACGGAACGGCGTCCTTCAGCGCGCCGTCCGCCTGCTTCCTGCGCGCCTCGTAATGGTCGAGGATCAGCGTATGACGTTCTGCCAGTGCCTCATGCGCCAGATGGTCGAACACCACAGGCGTGTCCGGCAGATAGTCGAACACCGTCTCCAGCCGCTCGTAGAAGAACGGCAGCCAATGCTCCATGCCGGCGAAACGCCTTCCCTCGCTGACCGCCGCATAGAGCCCGTCGTCACGCGAGGGCGCGCCAAAGGCTTCGATGTAGCTGCGTCGGAAACGGCTGATGGTCTCCGGCGTCAGCGCCACTTCACTCATCGCCTGCAGCGCCATCGACTTGCGCTGGCCGGTGGTGCGTTGCGTGGCGGCGTCGAAGACGCGGATCGATTCCAGCGTGTCGCCGAAGAAATCGAGCCTGAGCGCTTCCGTCCAGCCCGGTGCGAACAGGTCCAGAATGCCGCCACGCACGGCAAACTCGCCGACGCCGCGCACGGTAGGCACGCGTTCGAAGCCTGACGTCTCCAGCCGCGACACCAGTGCGTTCATGTCGATCTCGTTGCCCGGTTGGGCGTGAAATGTCTGCGCCTCGATGAGGCTTGCTGGCGGAATGCGCTGCAGCAGCGCATTGGCGGTGGTGAGGACGACGGCGCGGTGTGGTTTTTTCGCCAGGGCGATCATCGCGGTGAGCGCATCCAGACGCCGTGCGGCAGCATCCGCCCCCGGCGAGACGCGGTCGTAAGGCAGACAATCCCAGGCCGGCAGTTCGAGCACCGGCAGGCCTGGCGCGGCGAATGACAGCGCCTCGACGATCGAAGGCAGGCGCTGGCCGTCGCGCGCCACGAACAGCACCGGCTTGTCGGGCGCGATCTCGTGCGCTGCCTGCACCAGCGCAAAGGCTTCGTAACCGTCGGCGACGCCATCGACGATGAACTGGCCGGCGCGGCCTTTCGGCAGACCGATCGAGGGAATGAGGCTCATGGCTACACGTCGTTCAGAATGTCATCGCCTGGCGCGACACCAGGATCTTTTGCAGGACGGCACAGTCGATATTCGCGGGAACCGGGCGCTCGCCAGTGATCAGGGGCAGGAATTCGGTGTCGGGAATGTCGAGGAGCCTCTCATATTGGTCGAGTTCGTCGCCGGTCAAGGCGCCGATCTCGGCATCTGCGAAACTGCCGAGAATGAGGTCCATTTCGCGCATGCCGCGATGCCGGGACCGAAACAGAAGCTTGCGGCGGCGGGCGTCGAGCCCCTCGCTTGATCGTCTTGTTCCCGTCATCGTCCAGCATCCTTGCCTGAAGCGGCGCATATAGCGTGGATACAGGGCGGTGTCAGCCTTGCGCTGCGGCTGTCTCGACATAAGCTGACATAATGCGCCCTTCCCTCCTCGATCCGCTGTTTGTCCCGATCACCTCGCTTGCCGGCGTCGGGCCGAAGGTCGGCGCATTGATCGAGAAAATCGTGCCGGCCGATCTCGGCGACCGACCGGCGCGCGCCGGCGATCTTCTGTTCGTGCTGCCCCACACGGTGATCGACCGCCGCAACCGGCCGGGCATCGCCGGTTCGGCCGAAGGCGCGATCGTCACCCTCGAAGTGCGCATCGACCGCCACCAACCGCCGCCGCGCGGCAACAGATCGGTGCCGTACCGGGTCTACGCCCATGACGACACCGGCGAGATCGCGCTAACCTTCTTCCATGCGCACGCCGCCTATCTTGAAAACGCGATGCCCGAGGGCGAGCATGTCGTGGTCTCCGGGCGAATGGAGTGGTTCAACGGCCGGCCGACCATGGTCCACCCAGACCACATCGCGCTGGCCAGGGAGGCGGATAACCTGCCGCTGGTCGAGCCGGTGTATCCGCTCACTGCCGGGCTCTCGGGGAAAGTGCTGCGCCGGGCAATCGGCCAGGCGCTCGCTCGCTTGCCGGTGCTGCCGGAATGGCAGGATGGCGAGTTTCTGCGCCGCCGGACCTTTCCTGCCTTCGGCGACGCGCTCGCCCGCATCCACAATCCCGCCGACCCGATCGACGTCTCGGTCGACGGCGCGGCCTGGCGGCGTCTCGCCTATGACGAGTTTCTGGCAGGCCAGGTATCGCTGGCGCTGGTGCGCGCAAAAGTCCGCCGCTTGTCCGGAAGACCATTGGTCGGCGAGGGCCGCATCGTCGAAAAACTGCGCGCCGCCCTTCCCTATTCGCTGACCACCTCGCAGGAAATGGCGCTTGCCGAAATCAATGCCGATCTCGGTGACCCCGAACGCATGCTGCGCCTACTGCAGGGTGACGTCGGATCCGGCAAGACGGTTGTCGCGCTGCTCGCCATGACGCGCGCCGTCGAGGCCGGCGGCCAGGCGGCATTAATGGCGCCAACCGAAATCCTGGCGCGCCAGCATCTTGCGACGATTGCACCTTTGGCGGAACGAGCGGGCCTGCGCATCGCCATTCTCACTGGCCGCGAAAAGGGCCGCGAGCGCACCGACACGCTGGCCGGTCTGGCCAATGGCGAGATCGATATCGTCGTCGGCACCCACGCGCTGTTCCAGGAAACGGTGATGTTCCACGACCTCGTCCTAGCCGTCATCGACGAACAGCACCGTTTTGGCGTCCACCAGCGGCTGGCCATCACCGCTAAGGGCGACGCGCCCGACATGCTGGTGATGACGGCGACGCCGATCCCGCGCACGCTGGTGCTGACCGCTTTCGGCGACATGGACGTGTCGAAGCTCACCGAAAAACCGGCCGGTCGCCAGCCGATCCGCACCGTCACCCTGCCGCTCGAGCGGCTCGACGAACTGGTCGGCCGCATGCGCGACGCCGTCGCCGACGGCCAGAAGATCTACTGGATCTGTCCGCTGGTCGAGGAATCCGAGGAGATCAAGCTGATGTCGGCGGAGGACCGTTTTGCCTCGCTGAAGCCTCTGTTCGGCAACGAGATCGGCCTGGTGCACGGGCGCATGAAGAGCGCCGACAAGGACGAAGCGATGCGCGCCTTCAAGGCCGGCGAGACACGCATCCTGATCGCCACCACGGTCATCGAGGTCGGCGTCGATGTGCCGGATGCCACGATCATGGTCATCGAGCATGCCGAGCGCTTCGGGCTCGCCCAGCTGCACCAGTTGCGCGGTCGGGTCGGGCGCGGTGAAAAATCGTCCTCCTGCGTGCTGCTCTACAAGGATCCGCTGGGCGAGACTGCAACGCGCCGGCTGTCGGTGATGCGCGAGATCGAGGACGGGTTCCGCATCGCCGAGGAGGATCTGAAGCTGCGTGGCGAAGGCGAGCTGCTGGGCACCCGCCAGTCCGGCACCCCGGGCTTCCAGGTGGCGCGCATCGAGGCGCATGCCGACCTGCTCGAAGCCGCCCGGGACGACGCACGGCTGATCCTGTCGCGCGATCCCGAGCTGCAATCCGAGCGCGGCGCCGCTCTTCGCATGCTGCTTTATTTGTTCGGCCGCGACGAGGCGGTGCGGCTCTTGCGCGCCGGCTGAGGCCCGGCGCCGACCGGCGGATTGCCGATCTGGCTACCGATCGGCTTGCCGTTGAACGTCACCATTTTCGTCTTGACCGCCGGCGCCACCAGGCCTGCCGAAACGATCAGCTTGGCACCGTCCTCGACTGTCATGTCGAGCAGCACGATGTCGGATTTCGGCACATACATGAGAAAGCCCGTGGTCGGATTGGGCGTGCACGGCATGAAAACCGCGATCAGCGGATCACCTTCCTGGTCGAGCTTCTGGTTGATCTCGGTTTCCTTCTCGCTGGCGACGAAGACCAGCGACCAGACGCCCTTGCGCGGGTATTCGACCAGCCCGACCTGGCGAAACATGTCGCCTTTGTTCGACAGCACGGTCTCGAAGATCTGCTTCAGCGAGCCGTAGATGCCGCGCACCAGCGGCATGCGGCCGAGCAGCCGTTCGCCGAACAAGACGATGGCGCGTCCGACGATATTGGCGGTCAGGAAACCGATCAGGGTGATCAGGATCAAGGCGACGATCAGGCCGAATCCCGGAACCGGCGCCGGCAGATAGCTATCGGGGTTGTAGCGCGCCGGAATATAGGGTTTCACCCAGGAATCGACCCAGCCGATGAACGACCAGGCGATGTAGGCGGTGATCGCCAGCGGCGCGCAGACGACAAAGCCTGTCAGGAAGTAATTCCGCAGCCGGGTCATGCCTGAGGTCTTGGTAGCATCCGACATGGTTCACCGCAGCACTGGTTGCGGCGCAACATTAATGAACCGCAATCGGCTTTGGAACCGCGAAAATTCTTAAACCACGGCTATTCCACAGTCACCGACTTCGCCAGGTTGCGCGGCTGGTCGACGTCAGTGCCCATGAACACCGCGGTGAAATAGGCCAGCATCTGGATCGGCAGCGCGTAGATGATCGGCGAGATGATTTCCGGCACGTCCGGCAGCACGATCGTCTCCATCGTCTTCACCGTGGCGTGCGCGGCACCCTTGCTGTCGGTGATCAGGATGATCTTGCCGCCGCGCGCCGCCACTTCCTGCATGTTCGACACGGTCTTTTCAAAGATGCGGTCATGCGGGGCTATGACGATCACCGGCATGTTCTCGTCAATCAGCGCGATCGGCCCGTGCTTCAGCTCGCCGGCGGCGTAGCCTTCGGCATGGATATAGGAGATTTCCTTAAGCTTCAGCGCGCCTTCCATGGCCAGCGGGAAATTGGTGTCGCGGCCGAGATAGAGCACGTTCTTATAGTGAGCGAGGTCGCGCGCGACCTTTTCGATCTGGCCGTCGAGCTTCAAAACCTGGTTGGCATAGCGCGGCGCTTCAGACAGTTGGCGCACCAGCGTCGTTTCCTGCTCCCGTGAGATCGTTCCGCGCGCCACGCCCGCCCGCACGGCAAGCGAGGCCAGAACCGACAATTGACAGGTGAAGGCCTTGGTCGAAGCGACGCCGATCTCCGGCCCGGCCAGCGTCGGCAGGATAACGTCCGATTCGCGCGCCATCGTCGATTCGCGGACATTGACGACCGCGCCGATCTTCATCCCCGCCTTGCGGCAATAGCGCAGCGAGGCCAGCGTGTCGGCGGTCTCGCCCGATTGCGAGATGAAGAAGGCGGCATCGGTCTTCGACAGCGGCATCTCGCGGTAGCGGAATTCCGAAGCGACATCGATATCGACTGGCAGCCGCGCATAGCGCTCGAACCAGTATTTGCTGATCAGGCCGGCCAGGTAGGCGGTGCCGCAGGCCGAAATCGCCAACCGATTGATCTCTGCGAAATTAAACGGCAGGTCGAGCGGCTTCGAGACTCCGCCGACAAAATCCACATAATGCGCCAGCGTGTGCGAGATCACTTCGGGCTGTTCATGGATTTCCTTCTCCATGAAATGGCGCCGGTTGCCCTTGTCGACCATGAAGCTGGTGCTGAGCGACTGCTGGCGCTTGCGGTCTACTTTGCTGCCGTCCATGTCGAAGATGGCGACCTCGTTGCGGCGCACCACCGCCCAGTCGCCGTCCTCCAGATAGGTGATCGAATTGGTGAAAGGGGCAAGCGCGATCGCGTCGGAGCCCAAGAACATCTCGCCATCGCCATGGCCGACGGCCAGCGGCGGGCCGTTGCGCGCGCCGACGATGAGATCCTCGTCTCCCCTAAACATGATGGCCAGCGCAAAGGCGCCTTCAAGCCGCTTCAGCGCCTGGTGCGCGGCCTCGACCGGCTTCAGGCCCCTAGCCAGTTCGCGCCCCACCAGGTGTGCGACGACCTCGGTGTCGGTCTGCGAGGAAAATGTGTAGCCGTCGCGCATCAGCTCGTCGCGCAATTCGGCGAAATTCTCGATGATGCCGTTGTGGACGATGGCGACGCCGTCGGAAAAATGCGGATGCGCATTGGTCTCGTTGGGCACACCGTGCGTTGCCCAGCGCGTATGGCCGATGCCGATCATGCCGTCGAGCGGTTCGTCCTTCAGCCGGCGTTCGAGATTGATCAGCTTGCCCTCGGCGCGGCGACGCGAAAGCTTGCCGTGCTCGACGGTGGCCACGCCGGCCGAATCATAGCCGCGATATTCGAGCCTTTTCAGCGCATCGACGATGAGTGGCGCGACCGGCGAGTGGCTGACAATTCCGACGATACCGCACATAGACGTTTGTCCCCGATTCCGGCATGAAACCCAGCGCCATTTAGGATTGGCCGGGCTGCCGCGAAATTCACATTGCGTTTCGTCCCATATCAGCCGGAACGATTTTGCAGATGCACCATGACAGAGCGCTCTTGCAATCCGGTTACCGCAATCGCTCAGTTTCTCCGTGCATCCATCCTACCTCGCCTCGGTGGTTCCTGAAATCCATCAAAGATATGATGCAACTCGTCGCCGAGCCCCGTCAGCCTAGCTTTTTTTTCGGGCCGCCGCAGCCGAAGCAAAACGCTCGCGCAATTCCCTGCCCTTGCCGGCCAGCGTCCTCTGGCGGGCGCGGCCGAAGGCCAGCGCATCGTCGGGCACGCTTTCGGTGATCACGCTGCCCGAAGCGATGTAGCCGCCCTTACCGATTGTAACAGGCGCCACCAGCGAGGAATTCGAGCCGACGAAAGCGCCCTCGCCGATGTCGGTGAAGAACTTCGAGTAGCCGTCATAATTGCAGGTGATGGTTCCAGCGCCGATGTTGGCGCCGGCGCCGACGCGGGCATCGCCTATATAGGTCAGGTGATTGACCTTGGCCCCCTCCTCGATCGTCGCCTGCTTGACCTCGCAGAAATTGCCGACCTTGGCCTTTTGCTTGAGATCGGCACCCGGCCGCAGCCGGGCGTACGGGCCAACATCGCAGTTCGAGGCGATGGTGGCGCCTTCAATATGGCTGAAGGCATGGATCTTGGCGCCAGTGGCGATTTTCACGCCGGGCCCGAACCAGACATTGGGTTCGACGATCGTGTCCGCGCCGATCTCGGTATCGTATGAAAAGAATACGGTTTCCGGCGCAATCAATGTGACGCCGGAGAGCATGGCCTCGCGCCGCCGGCGCCTCTGCCAGATGCCTTCGGCCTCGGCGAGTTCGGCACGGTTGTTGATGCCGAGCACATTCTCGAAGCCGGCTTCCGTGGCGACCACATCGAGGCCATGCGCGCCGGCGATCTCAACGATATCGGTGAGGTAATATTCGCCTTTGGCGTTGTTGTTGCCGACTTGATCGAGCAGCTTCAGCACGTGCTTGCCGGCAACCGCCATCAGCCCGCCGTTGCAGAAGGTGATTTTCTTCTCCTCGTCGGTGCAGTCCTTTTCCTCGCGGATGGCGATGAGCTTGCCGCCCTTTTCGATCAAGCGGCCATAGCCGGAAGGATTTGACGTGCGGAAGCCGACCACAACGACGGCAGCGCCTTCAGCCAGCTTCAGGCGCGCAGCAGTCAGCACCTCCGGATCGATGAGCGGCGTATCGCCGAACATCACCAGGATGTCGTCGTAACCCTTTGAAATCGCGTCACTAGCAGCCAGAACGGCGTGCGCCGTGCCGAGCTGCTTGTCCTGGACGAAGGTCTCTGCCTTCGGCGCGAACTTTTGCGTGGCCTTGCGCATCTCGTCCGCCCCATGGCCGATCACCAGCGCCTGATCGCCGCTGCCTGCGGCTTCAGCAGCCCTCACGACATGGGCGACCATCGGCAGACCGGCGATCGGGTGCAGCACTTTTGGCACGGCACTTTTCATGCGCGTGCCTTCGCCGGCGGCGAGGATGACGGACAGGCAGGTTCTCTGGCTCATGGAAGGGCAACCATATGAAAAGGGTTGGAAATCGAGGCATGCATAACACCGGCGCCATGCTGCACCAATGCGGTTAAATTCCGGTGAGACGGTGGAGCAGCTGACTCTAATCGGTAGGTCTGCGTCGTCCCGGGTGGAAACCGGAAAAGGGGAACTATTATGATCCGGTTCACTTCAATCAGGTGGTTACCCTAGATCTTCGGGTTCCGCTTAGCAGCGGCTGCAAACGCCAAGCGTTTGCGTTTGCTCGGAAATTGGCATCGGAAACGGAATGAACTCAAACAGCCAGCCTGCACGACATACGCTCCTGCGCTCCTGACGTGGGCAATGAACCGGCCACTTCCTGCTGGGTCTTTTCCGTTATATTAGCATCTGATACGTTCGCTTGGGGGAGCTGTTCCTGCCATGCGCAGCGCTTGTTTTATCCTCATTTTATTGTTTACAGCTGTTTCGGCGGATGCGCTCGCAGATAGACGCGTCGCGCTGGTGATGGGTAATTCGGCGTATCAGAACGTACCCGGACTTCCTAATCCGAAGAACGATGCCACTGACATGACCGCCAAATTGAAGGATTTGGGTTTCGAGGTAGTGACCGGTCTGGACCTCGACTTGGACAGGATGCGTGGCACGGCACGCGACTTTATCAAGAAGCTCGATAGGGCGGACATTGCGTTGTTCTATTATTCCGGGCACGGCCTGCAGGTTAACGGCAACAATTACATGGCGCCTGTGGATGCGCACTTGTCGTCTTATGACGACCTCGATTTCGAGACCCTGCCGATGGAACTTGTTCTTGCGGCGATGGAGCGCAGTTCCAAGGTCAATCTTGTCTTCCTCGATGCCTGCCGGGACAACCCGCTCGCCGAGAATCTTGCCCGGTCGATGGGAACACGATCCGGTTCTGTGGGTCGGGGTCTAGCCAAGCTTGGCAGCGGTGTCGGTTCTCTCATCGCATTCGCAACGCAGCCGGGTAACGTGGCATTCGACGGGTCAGGTAGAAACTCTCCCTTCACAACTGCATTGCTCAGGCACCTCGGCACGCCGGGGCAGGATATCACCCGCGACCTCGTTCATGTGCGACGAGATGTGCTCGAAGCAACGTATGGAAAGCAAGTTCCATGGGACAATTCCTCGCTCACGGGCGATGTGGTGTTGAATCCTCTCCCGATTCAGGAGCCGAAGGCGGAATCCGCCCGCACGCCGGTACCCGTCGGGCCCGACAACGCGGTTGAGATCGCTTATTGGGAAACGATCAAGGACTCGGCGGACAAGAGCTTCTTTCAGGCGTACCTGCAGCAATATCCGAATGGTGCGTTTGCAGCCCTAGCTAAGTTAAAGATCGATGCAATAAACAGTCGTGTCGATGAGCAACGGCAGGCGACTGAAAGACAAAAGGCAGAACAAGATCGCGCGCAAGGGAGGCCTTTCGCAAAGGCTTTAGACGACGTCAAGACCGTCGCCAGGCTTGAACATCCCAATCCGGAAGTCCAAGCAGAGAGGTCTTCAGTAGATTCTGAGGGCTCCGGCGAACTTGCTCTTTCCACCCAGAGGGAGTTAGCCCGAATCGGATGCCTTACTGGCCAGGTCGACGGAAAATGGGGCTCCGCCAGCCAGAAAGCTTTGAACGACTATGCGAAGCGGCAAGGGATTAAGCTCGCGTCGGTCGAGCCGACGGGGGACCTTCTAAAAAGGCTGAAAGCGATTCGGGCTAGGGTCTGCCCCCTTTTTTGTCCTGACGGAATGGAGGCACGAGAGGATCGTTGCGCGGGTGCAGGGTCTGCCGGTTTAAGTGCTTTCGACGGAAGATGGGCTTTGACGAGACGTGCCACCAATTCGTTGTGCGGGTGGCGGGAGCTTACAGCAGATGTTTCGATCAAAAGCGGTAAGATTTCTGCCCCATCGTGGGAAGGAAAAATCGCGAGCGATGGCACCTTAAGAATAATACATCGCTTTGTTCACGAGGGGAAAAACGGAAGCAATATTTTGAATGGCAAAATAAAAGGTAATAGAGGTAAAGGTAAATTCTATCATGTAGGCGGAAAGTGCGCAGGCGTTGTTGAAATCAACAAGATGTCATAAATTCAGTAGCAGTATCTTTCTCGCATATTGAGTATAGGTCAATTCTGTGCGCCAGCATGGGCTTGCCGGTACAGACCTATCCCAGTTGCCCTAGTACAGGGAAATTCTCCAGCAGCCAGTAGGACGCGGCCTGCACGCCGCCGGTCAGGAAAAACACCCCGGCGACGACCAGCAGACCGCCCATCGCCTTTTCGACACGGCCGAGATGGACGCGGAATTTCGAGAGAAAGCGCATGAAGGCGCCGGAAAACAGCGCCGCGATCAGGAACGGGATGCCGAGGCCGAGCGAATAGGCGGCAAGCAGAGCCGCGCCCTCGCCCACAGTCTCGCGGCCGCCGGCCAGCGTCAGGATCGGTCCCAGCACCGGTCCGATGCAGGGTGTCCAGCCGAAGGCGAAGGCAAGTCCCATGACATAGGCGGCAACAATACTGGCCGGCTTGCCCTGCGACTGGAAGCGCGCCTCACGCGACAGCAGCGGGATGCGCAATATGCCGAGGAAGTTCAACCCCATCAGGATGATCAGCACACCGGCGGCCATCGCCAGCGGCTCCTGCCAGACGCGCAGCAACCGGCCGATGGTCGAGGCCCCGGCGCCCAACGCCACGAAGACGGTGGAGAAGCCGAGAACGAAGGCGATCGAGGCATAAAGCAGCGCGCTGCGCGCGTTGGCCTTGGCCGTGACGCCGGCATTGCCGCGGAAATCATCGACCGACACGCCGGCCATGTAGCAGAGATAGGGCGGGACCAGCGGCAACACGCAAGGCGACAGGAACGAGATCGCCCCCGCCCCGACCGCGCTGATATAGCCGATATCCAATGCCATTTCCCGAAACTCCAACCCGTAGCGGCGCCGATATAGCGGCGCACGGGCTTGTCCGCCAATCACCATTGCGTGGCAAGTTGCCGCCTCGCATCGAGGAAGAAACGACACGCCAAGCGCGTTGATGCAACGGGGCCGCGACTTTCCGCGCGCTTCTGATCATATCAGGGAGAACGTCATGAAATCGATCACAGTTGGGCTGACGCTGCTTTTGCTTGGCACCGCCGCCTCCTATGCCGCCGAAGCGTGGAAGGAAGCCGATGTCGGCGGCACCAAGATCTACACCGATGCCAACGGTATGACCCTTTACACCTACGACAAGGACGAAACGGGCAAGTCGAACTGCTACGACAAATGCGCCACCAATTGGCCGCCGCTGAAGGCTGAGGCCGACGCCAAGGCCGAGGGCGAATGGACAGTCGTCGAGCGGACCGACGGCACCAAAATGTGGGCCTATGAAGGCAAGCCGCTCTACACATTCATCAAGGACAAGAAGGCCGGCGATGTGACCGGCAACGGCGTCGGCGGCGTCTGGCACATAGCCAAGGCCGACTAATCCCGAACCCGGATCACCGCCTTGACCGGCGGAAATCGCTGGCTGCCGTGTATCCCTGCAGGCCTTCCGGCGGCCAGCTTCTTGCACTGTCCTGCTGGGCATTCCAGCCCAGTGGCGGCGCGAGTATCGCCCAGCCGACCGAGCATCATGCCGGTGTCTCTCCGGCTGGGGCTGGCGCGTGATCGATGTTTCTCCTATATCCGCGGAAGATTTTGTCCCGTTTTCGCGGATTCATTGCCGGCTTGCCCACGATAGGCGGCCCGCTCCCTTATCCGAGATTGCGGATATCACATGACTCGCTCTTGGGTTGTGCACTCAATGCAGGACTGCATTTTGGGCGCTTCCTCTTGACCGGATGCAAAAGCACGGCCATGTGAGCGACAATTGTACGAGATTTCGTCGCGCGCAGCGGAATTCTTCTGCCGCACCACAGCTGATATGAGACCTCATGGACGTCGTCGTCGTCGAATCGCCGGCCAAAGCGAAGACAATCAACAAGTATCTCGGAAAGAACTATAAGGTCCTGGCCTCGTTCGGCCACGTCCGCGATCTGCCGGCCAAGGATGGCTCGGTGCGTCCGGACGAGGATTTTGCCATGTCCTGGGCTGTCGACACCGCCTCAAGCAAACGTCTTGCCGACATCGCCAAAGCGGTCAAGGACGCCGACGGCCTGATCCTCGCCACCGATCCGGATCGCGAGGGCGAAGCCATTTCCTGGCATGTCCTGGAAGTGCTGAAGCAGAAGCGCGCGCTGAAGGACAAGCCGGTCAGCCGCGTCGTTTTCAACGCCATCACCAAGTCGTCGGTGCTGGAAGCGATGGCCAATCCGCGCCAGATCGATGCGCCGCTGGTCGATGCCTATCTCGCCCGCCGCGCGCTCGACTATCTCGTCGGCTTCACCCTGTCGCCCGTTCTGTGGCGCAAGCTGCCCGGCGCCCGCTCCGCCGGCCGCGTGCAGTCGGTGGCATTGCGCCTCGTCTGCGACCGCGAATTGGAGATCGAGCGCTTCATTCGCGAGGAATACTGGCAGGTATCAGCTCTCCTCGGTACGCCGCGCAAGGAAAATTTCGAGGCGCGGCTGACTGCCTTCGACCGCAAGAAGCTGCAAAAGCTCGACATTTCCAACAAGGCGCAGGCCGATGACATCAAGGCGATGCTCGAAGGCGCGACCTTCAAGGCGCTCTCGGTCGAAGCCAAGCCGACCAAGCGCAATCCGGGTCCGCCCTTCACCACCTCGACGCTGCAGCAGGCCGCCTCCTCGCGTCTCGGTTTTTCGGCAAGCCGCACCATGCAAGTGGCGCAGCGGCTCTATGAAGGCATGGACATCGGCGGCGAGACCACCGGCCTGATCACCTATATGCGAACCGACGGCGTGCAGATGGCGCCCGAGGCGATATCAGCCGCGCGCGATGCGATCGCCAAGGAGTTCGGCCCCAAATACCTACCGGAAAAGCCGCGCTACTACACGACCAAGGCCAAGAACGCCCAGGAAGCGCACGAAGCGATCCGCCCGACCGATTTCATGCGCACGCCCGCTTCGGTCAGGCAATATCTCGATGCCGATCAGGCACGGCTCTACGAGATAATTTGGAAACGCGCCATCGCCAGCCAGATGCAGCCGGCCGAGATCGAGCGCACCACGGCCGAGATCGAGGCGGTCAACGGCGCCCGCACCGCGGAGCTTCGCGCCATCGGTTCGGTCGTTCGCTTCGACGGCTTCATTGCCGCCTACACCGACCAGAAGGACGAGGATTCGGAAGACGAGGAAAACCGCCGTCTGCCCGAGATCCGTGCCGGCGAACAGCTCGACCGCGAGGCGATCAACGCCACCCAGCACACCACCGAGCCGCCGCCGCGCTATTCGGAAGCCTCGCTGATCAAGAAGCTGGAAGAACTCGGCATCGGGCGTCCCTCGACCTACACCGCGATCCTGAAGACGCTGGAGGACCGCGACTACGTCAGCATGGACAAGCGCAAGCTGTTGCCGCAGGCCAAGGGCCGGCTGCTGTCGGCCTTCCTCGAAAGCTTCTTCGAGCGCTATGTCGAATATGATTTCACCGCCTCGCTCGAGGAAAAACTCGACGAGATTTCCGACGGCAAGCTCGCCTGGAAGGATGTGCTGCGCGATTTCTGGAAAGATTTTTCCGGCGCCGTCGCCGACATCAAGGAATTGCGTGTCACCGACGTGCTCGACGCGCTCAACGAGGAACTGGCGCCGCTGGTGTTTCCCGCGCGAGAAGACGGTTCGAACCCCCGGATCTGTCCGAAATGCGGCACCGGCAACCTGTCGCTGAAGCTCGGCAAATTCGGCGCCTTTGTCGGCTGTTCCAACTATCCAGAATGCTCCTTCACCCGCCAGCTCGGCGACGCGGCCAATCCCAATGGCGAAAACGCCAATGGCGAAGACGGCACCAAGGTGCTTGGCAAGGATCCCTACACGGCGGAGGAAATCACGCTGCGCAGCGGTCGTTTCGGCCCCTATATCCAGCGCGGCGACGGCAAGGAAGCCAAGCGCTCCAGCCTGCCCAAGGGCTGGACGGTCGATTCGATCGACCACGAAAAGGCCCTCGCCCTGCTGTCGCTGCCGCGCGACGTCGGCAAGCATCCAGAATCCGGCAAGATGATCTCGGCCGGGCTGGGGCGCTACGGCCCGTTCGTGCTGCACGACGGCACCTACGCCAATCTCGACAACATCGAGGACGTGTTCTCGATCGGCCTCAACCGCGCCGTGTCGGTGATCGCCGAGAAGCAGTTGAAGGGCCCGGGCGGCCGCAATGGCGGCACGCCCGCCGCCTTGAAGGAGCTTGGCGAGCATCCGGCTGGCGGCGGCAAGATCGTCGTGCGTGACGGCAAATACGGGCCTTACGTTAATTTCGGCAAGGTCAATGCGACGCTGCCCAAGGGCAAGGACCCGCAGTCGGTGACGATCGAGGACGCGGTGGCGCTGATTGCCGAGAAGGAAGCCAAGGGTGGCAATGGCGGCAGAAAGCCCTTCCGCAAAGCGGCCGCACCTGCCAAAAAGCCTGCGGCGGCCAAAAAACCGGCGGCCAAGAAAGTGGCCAACAAAAAGGGATAGGGCATCGTGGCGCGCAGGGTATCCGGAAGAAGTCATGGCGATCTGCGCACCGCCGACACGAGAGCCAAGGTTAGGGATAACTACCGGCCGTCCCGCGACGAGATCCTGCGCTACATCGCCGAAAACCCCGATCGCTCCGGAAAACGCGATATCGCCAAGGCGTTTGCGCTGCGCGGCGAGGACCGTATCTGGCTGAAGGACATTTTGCGCGACCTGCAGGACGAGGGCCTGCTGACCAAGGAACGCAAGCGGCTCGCCCGCGTCGGCGCTCTCGCCCATGTCGCCGTGCTCGACATCTTTGGCCGCGACGCCGACGGCGTGCTGCTGGCGCATCCAACCGAAGCCGTGGGCAACGGCGAGCCGCCCGTCATTGCGATCCGCGTGTCGCGCGGCGGCGGACCGACACCGGGCATCGGCGACCGCGTGCTGGCCAAGACCTTTCCGACCGATGACGCGACCGGCCCTGCCTATACCGGGCGGGTGATGAAGATCTTCGAGAAGCGCACCGAGGCCGTTCTCGGCGTCTTCCGCGTGCTGCAGGACGGCACCTTCCGGATCGAGCCCGTCGAAAGACGCCAGCCGGAGCTGGTGGTCGACAAGGAGTTCCAGAACGGCGCCAAGAACGGCGATCTGGTCGAGGTCGAGCCGGCGCGGGCCTCCCGCTATGGACTGCCCAGAGCCAAGGTGCTGGCGGTGCTCGGTTCGCTGACCAGCGAAAAAGCGGTCTCGATGATCGCCATCCACGCGCATGACATCCCGCATATTTTCCCGACAGACGTCATTGCCGAGGCGGAGGCGGTCAAACCGGCGGCGCTGGCCGGCCGCGAGGACTGGCGCGAACTGCCGCTGGTCACCATCGATCCGGCCGACGCCAAGGACCATGACGATGCTGTGTTCGCCATATCGGATACGGATGAGAAGAACCCTGGCGGCGTGGTCGTCACCGTGGCGATTGCCGATGTCGCCGCCTATGTACGCTTTGGCACCGCGCTCGACCGCGAGGCGCTGAAGCGCGGCAACTCGGTCTATTTCCCCGATCGCGTCGTGCCGATGCTGCCGGAGCGCATCTCCAACGACCTTTGTTCGCTGCGCGAAGGCCAGGACCGCCCGGCGCTGGCGGTCCGCATGACCTTCTCGGCCGATGGCCGCAAGCTCAGGCATTCGTTCCACCGCGTCATGATGAAATCGGCGGCGAAGCTCGCCTATCCGCAGGCGCAGGGCGCGATCGACGGCGCGCCGGACGACAAGACCGGCCCGATCCTCGACACGGTGCTGAAACCGCTGTGGGACGCCTACGCCGTCGTGAAGCGCGGCCGTGACACGCGTCAGCCGCTCGAGCTTGAATTGCCGGAGCGGAAAATTCTGCTCAAGGAGGACGGCACCGTCGACCGGGTCGTCGTGCCGGAGCGGCTCGACGCGCACAAGCTGATCGAAGAATTCATGATCCAGGCCAATGTCGCGGCGGCCGAGACACTGGAGGCGAAGCGACAGGCGCTGGTCTATCGCATCCATGACGCGCCTTCTCTCGCCAAGCAGGAATCGCTGCGCGAATTCCTGCAGACGCTGGGTCTGTCGCTGGCACGCGGGGCGCAGATGCGGCCGAACCAGTTCAACGGCATTCTGGATCGCGTTCGCGGCGCCGACCATGAAGGGCTGGTCAACGAGGTGGTGCTGCGCACGCAGATGCAGGCCGAGTACTCGCCCAGCAACATCGGCCATTTCGGTCTCAATCTGAAGCGCTACGCACATTTCACCTCGCCGATCCGCAGATATGCCGATCTGATCGTGCATCGCGGGCTGATTGCCGCACTCGGCTTCGGTGCGGGCGGACTGACGCAGGATGAGGCGGAGCGGCTGGAAGAAGTTTCTGCGCTGATCTCAGCCACCGAGCGCCGCGCCATGGCTGCCGAGCGCGACACGGTCGACCGGCTGATCGCCGCCTATCTGGCCGAGCGTGTCGACGATCGTTTCGATGCACGCATTTCGGGCGTCACCAAATCGGGACTATTTGTCCAATTGCCGCAGTATGGCGCAGATGGTTTCATCCCGGTGTCAAGTCTGGACGGCGATTACTATATATACGACGAAACTGCCCGATCGCTTTTCGGAGAACGCACCGGCAAGGGCTATCAGCTTGCCGACCGCGTCGAGGTTCGCCTGATCGAGGTGGCGCCTATGGCCGGCGCGATGCGTTTCGAGATGCTGACCGACCCAAAGCCGCTGCCCGGCTCCAAACGGTCGTTTCACAAGGCCAAGGGCCGCGCCCGTGCGTCGCAATCGCGTCCAGGCTCGCGCGGCAGGAGACGGTAATGCCAAGCGATTTGAAAATGAACCAACAGGTTTTCGGCGGCGAACATCACTCGGGCCGCATCGCCCGCCCGCTGTGGACGGCGATGAAGCGTGGCGCGTTTGGCCGCTGCCCGCATTGCGGCGAGGGAAAGCTGTTTCGCGCCTTCGTCAAGACCGTCGATAAATGCGATCATTGCGGCGAGGAGCTTCATCACCATCGCGCCGACGACCTGCCGGCCTATCTGGTGGTGGTCATCGTCGGCCACATCGTGCTCGGCGCCTTCATGGGCGTCGAAGCGACCTCTACTCTGTCTACCTGGCAGCACATCGCCATCTGGGTGCCGCTGACCATCCTCATGGCGGTGGTCTTGCTGCAGCCGGTCAAGGGCGCCGTCATCGGCCTGCAATGGGCGTTCTATATGCATGGCTTCGGCGGGGAAGAAGATCTGATCGAGTCGCATCCCGAGGCTTGAAACCGAGGCTGGCGCAAATCGGCATGGCTGGACGCCACTTTCGCATCGGAGAAGATTCCGCTAGGTCGTGCACATGGACGGTATGACCAAGGCGGACGTCGACAGAGTTGAGCGGATCGCGCTCGACGCCAAGCCTATACGCCCGCGCGACGCCGCGACATTGATCCTGCTCGACCGCAAGGGCGACGAGTTCCTGGTGCTGATGGGCCGGCGCCACGCCCGTCACGCCTTCATGCCGGGGAAATTCGTCTTTCCCGGCGGCCGCACCGATCCGGCCGACAGCCGAATCCCCGTCGCCACCGCGCTGCATCCTGAGGAACAGGCGAGGCTGACAGCCGGCGTCGGCCGCACCAGCCCGGCCCGCGCCCGCGCCATCGCCCTGTCGGCGATCCGCGAGACCTATGAAGAAGCCGGCCTGCTGATCGGCCAAAAGGGCGCCTTCGCGACGACCAAACGCGATTGGCGGGGTTTTGCCGAGCACGGCGTAAGACCCTCGCTGGAGGCGCTGCGCTTTATCGCGCGCGCCATCACGCCGCCAAATCGGGTGCGGCGCTTCGATACGCGCTTCTTCAGCGCCTGGCGTGAGGAAGTCGCCGTTGAGCTGCCGGACGGCGGTCCGACCAACGAGTTGGAAGAACTGGTCTGGCTGCCGCTCGCCAAAGCCAGGCAGGCCGATATTCCCGACATCACCAGGGCTATCCTCGAGGAGCTGGAAAAGCGGCTCGTCGATGATCCGCTGCTGCGCCCCGGTGGTTCCGTGCCGTTCTACCGGCTCGTCGGCAATCACTTCGTCCGCGAAATTCTGTAGAGCATAGAGCATTCACACCCCATGACAGTCGATACCCAGCAAGAGGTCGAGGAACGCGTACATTGGCTGCCGATGATCGCGGCGATCTCGTCGATCAGCGTCGTCGGCATAGCCATCGGCCTCGGCATGCCGCTGCTCAGCGTCATCCTCGAAACGCGCGGCCATTCGGCGTCGATGATCGGCTTCAACACCGCTGTCGCCGGTCTCGCCTCGATCGTCGGCGCACCGCTCGCCACCCCGCTCGCCATGCGGTTCGGCGTCGCCAGGACGATGCTCGCCATGATCGCCACGGGAGTGCTGGCCTTTGTCGGCTTCCATTTCGCGCCGGACTTCTGGATGTGGTTTCCACTGCGCGTCCTGCTGCACATCGCGCTGACGGTGCTGTTCATCCTGTCGGAATTCTGGATCAGCACATCGGCGCCGCCGCATCGGCGCGGTCTCGTCCTCGGCATCTATGCCACCGTGCTGTCGCTCGGCTTTGCCGCCGGGCCGTGGCTGTTCGCCCATCTCGGCAGCACCGGCTTCCTGCCCTTCGGCGTCATCATGGCGCTGGTGACGCTGGCCGCCATTCCAGTTCTGGCGGCACGCAACGAGAGCCCGACGATCGTCTCCAATGGCGAAACCAGCAACTTCTTGCGTTACATCTGGTTGGTGCCGACCGCGACCGCCGCGGTGCTGGTGTTCGGCGCGGTCGAGACCGGCGGCTTTGCGTTGTTCCCCGTTTATGGCAACCGCATCGGCTACTCCGAGGCCGATGCCGCCCTGCTGCTCACCATGATCGGCCTCGGCAACGTGCTGTTGCAGATCCCGCTCGGCATGATCAGCGACCGTGTCAGCGACCGCCGCTATCTGCTTCTGGCTTGCGCAACCATCGGCCTTGCCGGCACCATCTTCATGCCGCACTTCGCGCAGAACTGGCACTTGATGGCGGCGCTTCTGTTCGTCTGGGGCGGCGTGGTCGCGGCCATGTACACGATCGGCCTGGCCCATCTCGGCTCGCAGCTGTCCGGCCACGACCTGGCTTCGGCCAACGCTGCCTTCGTGCTCTGCTACGGTGTCGGCATGGTGCTCGGCCCGCAGGCGATCGGCATCGGCATGGACCTTTTCGGACCCTCGGGCTTCGGCTGGGCGCTCGGCATGTTCTTCGCCTTCTATATCGCGCTGGTCGGCGCCAGGCTCGTCCGAAAAATCCTGTAGAAAGACCCCGATCGATGCATCGCGGCGTGAGGCTGCTGACATAACCGTGTCAGCAGCACCTGGGTAGATTGTCAGCAACACGCCACGAATTTGAGGTTGCCACCATGATCGACTCCGGGTTCGAAACAAAATCGGTGCGGATGGAATTGCTGCTGCTGGTGACCTTTCAGGCACCGGTCGGCGATGTCGACCGCATCATGGAAGCGGTGGTTGCGATCGCCCCGCTCACCATGGGCAAGTACGACAGCAATGCCTATCAGTCGGCGCACGGCATCGAGCGCTACCGGCCGCTTGACGGTGCTGCCGCCGGCGCCGAGGCGGAATTGCGCCGACGGCCGGGTACGGTGGAAGTGTCGTTTGAACTGCCCGACGACCAGGCGTTGGCGGCCCGCATTGTCGAAGCTATATTCCAGGCCCACAGCTATCAGGAGCCGGTGATCCGCATCCAGCCGATCCTTGCCAGCCGCTCCAAGGGGTTGGACGACCGCTCTAACCCGAACCGCTGGTGGAACACCACGGGAGACTGGAAGAAGGTGGCTCCGCCGGTCAGGGAAGACGCATAGTCAGGAACATTGCCGGCTACGGGCTGGCTCTGATATTGACCGCGGCTTGCGCAAGCGACTGCGCCGAAGCCTCACGGGGTTGACTTTCCGGGCGCGTTCTTTATGTGTCGCGCCAAGTTTCCCGCGTCCGGGTGTTTCCCCGTGCTCCAGCGGCCAAAACTCCACGAACATAACGGACGAACGCAATGGCCAAAGCCGCAAACATCAAGATCAAGCTTCTGTCGACCGCCGACACCGGTTTCTTCTACGTGACCAGCAAGAACAGCCGCACCAAGACGGACAAGCTGTCGTTCCGCAAATACGATCCGGTCGCCAAGAAGCACGTCGAGTTCAAGGAAACCAAGATCAAGTAATCTGGTTTCCTGCTTTAAAAGCCAAAACGCCGCCCCTGTGTGGGCGGCGTTTTATTTTCAAGGCTTTCGAAAAGCGCAAAATTTCCAATGCTTGGCGCAGAGTCCTGATGTATTTTTGAGAATGGGGGCCGGTCGGCGTTTGGCAGCGGTACGAGGAGGCCACTATGTGCCAGCGCCGGCCGGCCGACCCCACGGACCCAGGAGATGCGGCGGACCTGAATCATGGGGTATTCTTCGGATCGACCCGGCGATCTACCCTCGCGCCGGTTCCGTCATTGGTCTGCACATTTGCGCAACAGCCTGTGAAAATCAACAATTTCTTAACCAAGCCCTGCGAATCGCTTGCGTTAAGGTAAATTCGTAACCCTGTCGCACTGACTGGATAATCGGCCTTACGCCGCCTTGGCTACGACGCGGTTGCGGCCGGCGCTCTTGGCTTCGTAGAGCGCGAGGTCGGCGCGTTTCATCAGCCCGGCAACCGTATCCACGCCCTTCAGCACCGACGAGACGCCGACGCTGACGGTAACCTCGATCGTCTTGCCGTCGTGACCGACGGTAAACGGCATAAGGGCGATTTCGGCGCGAATGCGCTCCGCGACCTTTTCGGCGACGGCGCCGTCGGTGTCCGGCATCACCACGACGAACTCCTCGCCACCGAAGCGGCAGGCGAGATCGATGCCGCGCACATTCTTGCGCAGCCGCCGCGCGAATTCGCGCAGCACCTCGTCGCCGCCGTCATGGCCATGCGCGTCGTTGATGGTCTTGAAGCGGTCGAGATCGGTGATCATCATCGACAGCGGCCGCCGCCGCGCCACGGCACGGTCGAACAACGTCTGCAGATGGCTGTCGAGGTAACGGCGGTTGTGCAATCCCGTCAGGGCGTCGGTCACCGCCATCTCGATGGTC
Source organism: Mesorhizobium sp. M1322 (assembly GCF_040318085.1). NCBI lineage: Bacteria > Pseudomonadati > Pseudomonadota > Alphaproteobacteria > Hyphomicrobiales > Phyllobacteriaceae > Mesorhizobium > Mesorhizobium sp. M1322. The sequence goes on along the minus strand of NZ_JAMYLP010000030.1, from coordinate 16,874 downwards.
TGGGTGACGCTGGCGCGAAGCTGGTCGTTGTAGCGCTTGCGGCGCACTTGCGTGCGCAGCCGAGCGGTCAGCTCCTGCTGGTCGATCGGCCGCATCAGATAGTCGTTGATGCCGAGCTCGAGGCCGCGGACGATGCGCCCCTCCTCACCCTGCTCCGCCAGAAGGATGATCGGCACGAAACGGGTACGATCGAGCGAACGCAGTTGCGAGCAGAGCCTGAGCGGATCGAAATCGGCAAAGGCCGTCGAGATCATCACGCATTCATAGGGCGTCTCGGCGGCTTGGAAGAAGCCGGCATGCGGATCGGTGGCAATGTCGAGGTCGGCGCTGCCGCGCAGCATTTTCTGGACGCGCTCGAAGGAGGATTTGCGCTCGTCTATCAGCAGAACCTTCGGCGTGGTGTCTGCGGATGCGAAGTTGCGGCTCAAAAGCTCCTCGATGCCGATATTACGCGTGGTCGAGGCGCGCAGGCGCAGCTCGTCGGTCAAAGTCTTCAACCTGACCAGGCTTTTGACGCGCGTTATCAATTGCAGATCGTTGACCGGCTTGGTCAGAAAATCGTCGGCACCGGCCTCGAGGCCGCGCACGCGGTCCGAAACCTGGTCGAGCGCGGTGATCATGACGACGGGGATGTGCGACGTCGCCGGGTCGCTCTTCAGCCGCCGACAGACCTCCAACCCGTCCATATCAGGCATCATCACGTCGAGCAGAACGACATCGACCTTGCCGTTTTCGCAGGTCTCGATCGCGTCCAGCCCGTTGGTGGCGGTCAGCACCTCGAAATATTCGGCAAGCAGCCGGACCTCGAGCAGCCTCACATTGGCAGGGATGTCGTCGACGACGAGGATCCGTGCAGTCATCTCATAAAGCTCCGGCTCGGCTGGAAGGGCGCATCAGGCGTCGCCCAGGTAGGATTTGATGGTTTCGATGAAACGCGGCACCGAGATCGGCTTGGAAATATAGGCTTCGCAGCCACCCTGGCGGATGCGCTCCTCATCGCCCTTCATCGCGAATGCGGTGACGGCAATAACCGGTATGACATGGAGGTCGTCGTCCTCCTTCAACCATTTGGTCACCTCCAGCCCCGACACTTCGGGCAGCTGGATGTCCATCAAAATGAGGTCCGGCTTGTGCAGTCTCGCCAGATCCAGCGCCTCCAGGCCGTTGCGCGTGCGTACCGTCTCGTAACCGCTCGCTTCGATGAGGTCCCGAAAGAGCTTCATGTTGAGCTCATTGTCCTCGACGATCATGACCTTCTTAGGCATCAAATTCCCGTCCCGGCCTGCCTTCCGCTCGAAGGTTGCCGTCATGCGCCCTCGCCGGTACGCACCAAACCCTGCTCGACCCTACGGCAATATAATTGACGAAACGGAAACCGGCTGCCGGAAAAGCTTCGGATTTCACCTCGGACACCGCATTGCAGAGCTAGATGGCTTGCCGCAGGCAACGCTTGCGATTACTGCCAGAAAGAGACTCATTCCACTGCGCATGAAGGTAGTGATGGCAAACGCAGCGTCAATGCGCGAGGAAGCGGAAACCATTGCCGTGAAGGCATTGGGCTTCGTCGCCGCCGATCCAGAACTTCTGCCCCGTTTCCTGGCGATCACCGGCATCGAGGCGCATTCCATCCGCCAGGCAGCCGGCGAGCCGGGATTCCTGGCCGGCGTGCTGCAATTCATCCTCGCCCACGAGCCGACGCTCATGCGGTTCGCGGCGGAAACCGACACACCGCCGGCTTCCATCGGCAAGGCGTTGCGGGCGCTGCCGCTTGGCGACGACGATCATGAGCATTCCATATGAGCGACGATCGGATCGCGAAAACGCCTAAGGCGTCGTTTCTTCTTTGCTGTCGTCGCCTTCATCATTCGCAACCGGATCGGCCGGCTTCACCATGACATCATTGACCGTGACCGAACCGTCCGACTTGCCGTTGACGACCCATTCGATGCGGCCGTCCGGCAGCGTCTTGCCGAATCCCTTGATCGCAAGCGCCACCGGCACATATTGCGCGGCTTCCGGCTCCGACTTCGCCGCCGCCTGCAGGCCTTCCACAATTCTGTCGTAGCCCGCGATATCGATCGTCATATTTGCCTCCGGCTTCATGCCGGGGAACGTCATCTCGCCTTCCACAGTGATTTCCATGCCGCCGTTCTTCACCGTGCTGTGGCCGATGACAAATTTCGGCGTCTTGGCCATGAAATCCGCTTTGATCTGGTCGCCAAAGTCCGCCGGCAGCGGCGGATTCTTGTTTAGATCAAAGGCTTCGATCGCCTTTTTCGCCATGCTGTCGAGATCGATGTTGGTGCCGCCGAAATTCAGATCGATGTCGGTGGGCAACAGCGCCGTACCCCAGGCGGGCACAAGATTCTGAGGGATCGTCAATCCTGCGGCCTTGATCGTATAGTTTATTGCTCCGTTCTGGGCGATGCCGTCGGTCCCGAAGCTGGTGCCCAGCTCCGTCGCTCCGAAATGCCCGACCGGGCTTTCGACAGTGACATCCTTCAATCCGTAACTTCCGTCGATCCGCTCCCACAGCGGCAGCGCGGCGAGCAAAAGCGATTTGAGCTGCGCCTGGTTGGCCTTCAGCTTGGCCTCGTCTTCATTGGCGACCGCAAATGCCAGCAGATCGAGAAACGGCTTTGTCCGCACGCCTTTGCCGGTCGCATTCACTGACAGATCTGGTGATTTGATCGTAAGCGGGAATTTCAACCCGCTTTTGGGGTCGTCGAAATCAAGCGCTTCGGCGAAATCGGCGACCGTCTGCGTCGCGGTGAAATCCACGCCGCCATTCGCAGCTTTGGTTGCGTTCATGGTGGCAGTACCGGCGCCGGTGCTCACCTCCGCGCGCTGCATGGTGTCCCGGGATTTCATCGTCATCCCGGCCATCGAGTGGGTGGCGCTGGTGAAAGCTGCCAGTTCGGGATCGTAGACGCCGGAAAACTTGCCGTCTGTAATCGAGAACTGCATGCTCTGCGGGCCCTCTGGCCCCTTGAACTCGAAGGACCCGCTTTGCGACACATCCGCCGAGACGCTCCAAGTCCCGTTGTTGCTCGGCTTGACGAGCAATGCGTAGGGGCTGAAGTCGAACTTGAAGGAATGCTGCGCCGCCAGCAGGTCCACGACAGGTTTGATGTCGACAGCGAGTTTGTAAGCGTCGCCTTTCACCGAAACCTTCAGGAGACTGCTCGCCTTACTGCCGATATAGCGGGACAGATTTTCAGAGAGCTGCTTCGCACCCTCGCTGTCAACGGTCTGGCCGAAGGCGGGCGCGCTGAGCGCGAGGACAAAGACGGCCGGCAGAACACGGTTCACGCAGAATCTCCGTTGCTATTCTTGTGGTAGAAAACTCCAGATGTAACCGTACGCCGAAACGGGCGAGGTGCAATCCCTCCTGGGCGCTAGATCCCCGGGGCAGCAGCATCGACGATGCATCAGCCTATCGCCCCGGCAGAGCTCGCGTCATCGGAGCTTCACATCGCCTTCTTCGGCGTGACGACGCAAGCGGCGCGGGCATTGAGCAGGCCCCAGCCGAAGACGGCATCCTTGCCGGCGCGCCGAGGTCTTCCGCCGACTTGCCGAGCGCGTCGTGAATGTCGGCTGCGGTGGCGCTGCTGTTTGCCGATTTCATCAACGCCGCTGCGGCGGCAACAAACGGCGCCGCGAAGGAGGTGCCGGTCTTCCGCCGTGCGCCGCTGACCGACGCCGCCGTCCATACGTCGACTCCGGGGGCGGCCAGGTCGATATGCTCGCCGCGGCCGGCACGTCTGTAAGGGCGTTTCATGTGGTCCACCGCCGTCACCGCGATCACATCCGCGTAGGCTGCCGGATAGGCAGGTCCGGCCTTGGGACCTCCATTGCCGGCGGCGGCGACGATCACCATGCCGCGTTCGGCAAGTCTTCGGACAAACTGCTCGAGAAGAGCATTCGGGGGACCCGACAGGCTCGTATTCGTCACCTGCACCCCGCGCACGGAAAGAAGATCGAGCGCGCGAAGAAGATCATAGACGTCCGAGCGGTCATCCTGGCGATCGCTCCGGTGAAACGCATCGACCGCGATAAGCCTGGCGTGCGGCAGGAGGCCGGGGGTACGGCTGTCGGCGCCGCCGACGAGCAGGGCCGCGACGGCGGTGCCGTGCTGACGTCCGGACTCGGGAAGGCCGTCATCCGACAGGCGAAGAACTTCGACCCGGCCTTTGGCGAATGCGGGATGCGCAGGATTGATCGCCGTGTCGATGAGGCCGATCGTGACATTGCCACCGCAGCCGGCGGGAAGGCCGGTATCGGCCGGCCAGCCGATCAGGCCTGTGGCGGCGCAGTGGGGTCCCGCACATTCGGTTTCTTGTCCGGGCCGGTAGTAATGCACGAAATCTGTCGTCGATTGCGGAGCGGCGTCGATGACAAGATCGCGCGCAGCCTCCAGCGGCATATTGGGCGGTATGCGCAGCCGGATCAGTTCCGACCCCAGAAGCTGGATGTCGGCGCGGCCGAGGACGGTGAAGCCCGTTGCCTGAAGCCGACCGATTTCAGGCGAACTCAGCCCGGTCGCAACGATCTGGTCCGGCGTCCGAGACGGCAAAGGGACGGCTGGCCGTTGCGCGCGCCTGCCGCCGCGTCTTGGCGGACGCGAGAGAGACCGATCTGTCAGCGTGCGAAACAGATTCGGTTCAGAGCGGGATTGGCCGTCATCTTCATCATCGTCATCGTCACCACCATCGTCGTCATCGGCGAACGCCGATTTTGGCCCGAACTCGCCAAGCGTCATCTGGCCGCTCGGCGCCTGGGGATCCACCAGCAACGCGACAGCTACCCAGACAGGCAGCAGGGCTTTTGGTGTCAGCCATGAGGTGGCGCCCATAGTCTCCCTTCCGGCCGTTGCCGATTTTCAACATCGCGAGGCTAGCGGACCCATCCGGCAATAAGCTAGCGTTGTGAGGAACGGGCGCGGGGCCGCTTTATTCCAAAAAAGCTTGGAGCAACATGCCGGAAAAAACCGACAGCGTCCAAGACCAGCTTGTCGCCTTTCTCCCGAATCTCCGCCGGTTCGCGATTGCGCTCTGTCGGTCCCGCGATATTGCGGACGATCTCGTTCAGCGAGCCTGCGAACGGGCGCTCGCCAACGAGCAGCGTTTCGAGCAAGGAACGCGCTTCGACGCGTGGATGTTCAAAATTCTCCGAAATCTGTGGATCGATGACATCCGCAGGCGCAAGATCGCCGGGCCGCAGGACGATATCGACGAGCGCCATGACATCGCGGGCATTTCCGGTGAGCGCGAGATGGAGGCGCGGCTGGCGCTGAACAGCGTGGCGCAAGCCATCGCCGAACTTGCCGGCGATCAGCGCGACGTGCTGCTTCTGGTCTGTGTCGAAGAGCTTTCCTACAAGGAAGCCGCGGAGGTCCTTGCCGTGCCGATCGGGACGGTGATGAGCAGGCTGGCCCGGGCGAGGAAAAATCTGGCGGAGGCGACTGGAATATCCGCGGCGCCCACCCGTTCTCCGGTCACAAAAGGGGCTAGGAAATGACCGAAGAGACTTTTTCGGACGAGATCCTGATGCGGTTCGCCGATGGCGAGCTTGATCCGGACATGGTCGCCAGGATCGAGCAGGCGATGGAAACCGACGACCGTCTGGTTACCAGGATTGCCATGTTCATCGAAACCAGAGCGCAGGCGCAGGCCGCGCTGAAGCCGCTGCTGGACGAGCCGGTGCCGGAAAAACTTGTCGCGGCCGTCGAGCAAATGATCGAGGCCAAGCGCGCCGGCGAGAAGCCAGCGGCGGCATCGGTATTGCCCTTCGGCGGCGGGCGCGCAGCGGCACCTGCATCGAGGTCTCAATGGAGGCTGCCGATTGCCGCCTCTCTTGCGGCGGCCGCTGTCGGCGCGCTCGCCGGGTATTGGGCAGCAGGCACCAACGAACGCACGCAGGGCGGGCTGTGGGTTGCCGGCGTCATCCGGCCGGCCCTGGCCCAAGCCCTTGCAACGGTCGAATCCGGCAAGGAAATCAGGCTCGCCGGGATCAGCGACCGGTTCCGGGCTATCGCCACCTTTCGCAACAATTCGCAGGATTTGTGCCGCGAATTCGAGGTCGACTCGCAGGACCGCTCGACGGTGGTATCGGTTGCCTGCCGTTCCGGCGACGAATGGCGCGTCAGCTTCGCGGTCGTGGCGCCCGGCGACGCCGGAGGCTATGCCCCGGCCTCGTCGACCGAAGCCCTCGACGCCTATCTTTCGGCGATCGAAGCAGGCGCTCCGATGTCGGCCGAGGAGGAAGTCCAAGCGCTGACCGAGGTCCGCCAGAAGGACCGCAAGTGAAGCTGCAGCGAGCCGTTGCTTCTCTGATTCTCTGAATGGAATAAAGCCGGCAATCGCCCGTTACTCCGCCGGACCGCAACTGCCGGTCCAGTCTGAAACAAGGAGTAACCACCATGACAAGACACTGGAAACTCAAGTCGACACTGGTCGCAGGAATGGCAGCGCTCGCGAGCACCGCGGCGCAGGCGAAGGAATATCCCGCGGCGTCACCGGAAACCGAGCGTACGCCGGCCGCAATGACCAGCCAAAGCGACGGTGCCTACATCGTCGCGGGCAATAGTTCGTCAAATTCGAGCTCCAATTCGTCGTCCAACGGTTCATCGAATTCCAGCTCCAACTCGTCGAGCAATTCGAGTTCGAACTCCAGCTCCAATTCGTCGAGCAACTCGAATTCGAATTCATCGTCGAACAGCTCCTCCAATTCGAATTCGAACAGTTCGGATCGCGGTCCGCGCAACTGGCGGTTCCGCTAGCATCGGACCGAGATAGAGCGGAAGTCTGCCTAGCATAAAGAAATGGGGGCCGGCGGCCCCCGTTTCGCATTCTTCTCCGGAAAAGGTCTAGTTCCTCTGCACAGATGATTTGGTTCTTCGACTGAGCCTGAAAGCGACTGTGGACGTTCGCTGCCGATCAGCCCCGACCTGTCAAAATCACTGACCCCAAAAGTGGGTACCGGCTTTGGGAAGATCCGAGGCTCAAACAAAAGATAGAGCGCCCACACGCTTCGACTTGAACGTCCGGCGCTCCAGCAATCCATAAAGAAACGGGGACCCAGCGGCCCCCGTTTCGCATTCTTCTCCGAGAGAAAAGTCTAACGGGCCGCGCGGGCCCATTTGCGATACCAGCCTTCACTCGCAATCGTGTTGCGGTAGACCGTTTCGCGCTCCGTCGCCTCGGCTCCGGTCTCCGCCCGGATCTCCGCCTTGAGTGCCGCACCTTCGCGGCGGACCGGTATGACCTGGACGAGCGGCGTGCCCTTTTCGATGACGTAAAGGCCGTCGGGCGCGGTCGCGAAAAACGGAAAATGGATGTCGGCTGCATAGGTATCGGTATCGACGATGCCGGCGACGCATTCGAAAGGTTGAGCCGGCCTGTTGAGTGGCGGCAGGAACAAAGAACTCCAGCCCGGCGGGGTACGGATCGACCAGTAATTGTGAAACTTGCATGGCGGTGCCGGTTCCTTCGGGTTGCCTGCGACCTGATGGGCGCCATGGTTGCTCACCATCACCCTGTCGAACTCCCAGCCGGCATCGACGGCACGGCCGCCATTCTTGATCTCGAGGCGGACGGTCGCCGCGAGCGGCAGGATCCAGCCGGTTGTCATCGCATCGAGAAACGGCATGCAGCGCTTGACGGTCAGGCCATTGTTGGTGGCCGATGCATACTGCGAATCGACCGCCGGCAATTTGCGGAACCAGTCCGGCAGAACCGTCTTGGCTGCCACTGGCGGCGCGATGACGCCATGGTCTTCCGGCCGACAGACAAACCGGATCGAGCGAGAGGTCTGGGAAAAATGGAACATCGATAGCCTCCATGAAAAATCCGAGGAGGAACGGACCGCAGGCAAATTTATTCCTGCTGACCGCATTGCATCACAAGCGATCCTGGCCGCCACCCGTCAGCCAATGCTGGACGTCAAACACCTGATAACGCAAGCGGCCACGATGGTTTGGCGGCCGCCGTGGCAGAGCAGCGACCGCGGCGCACAGCAGCACTCAGCTAAAGCACTAATCGCATCAGCGGCCGGCCCGCCTTGCGCTCGACCAGCCTCTCGAAGCCGGCTTTCTCGAAGACGCGCGACGAGCCGACGAACAGTCCGATGGAACGCGAATCTTTCGACAGGTCGATCGGACATGCTTCGACCAGCCGCGCACCATTCTGGCGAGCAAACTCGATGCCGCCTTCGACCAGGCGGTGCGTCAGCCCCCTGCCGCGTGCCTTGACGCGGATGTAGAAGCAGGAGATCGCCCAGACGCCCGGATTCGTGGCGTCGGCGGGATCGACGGGCGCCGACCCCCTGCCCTTATTGTTCCACTCGGGCACATCGGCGCGCGGGCCGATCTGCATCCAGCCGACCGCCTTGCCATCCTCGAACGCCAGCAGGCCCGGTGGCGGCCCAGCCTCGATCCGCGACTTGATGTGATCCTTGTTCCGCTCCCGGTCGCTGGCGCGGCGCGCTGCCGGCGAAAGCCGGAAATGTGTGCACCAGCAGCCGTAGCAGGCGCCTTGCTTACCGAAAAGATCTTCAAAATCCGCCCAAAGCTCGGGCACCAGTGGCGCTATGGTCGTATTCATGAGCTCTCTCCCGGCCCACCGCCTTGTCGTGGCGTCCGTCCTGACGTACCATTGCATTTGTTCTCTTTATGTTCGCAGTGATGGCGGCTCCTGTCAACAATCCCGATCATGGTTTTTGCCGCGACTGCCTGACCTTCCAGCGCAGCGAGGCACGGCGCTGCGAACGATGCGGCAGTCCACGGCTTGCCCGTCATCCGGAGCTCTATCGCCTGCATCTCGCCCATATCGACTGCGACGCGTTTTATGCGGCGGTCGAAAAGCGCGACAACCCGGCGCTGAAGGACCGGCCGTTGATTATCGGCGGCGGCAAGCGCGGCGTCGTCTCCACCGCCTGCTATATCGCCCGCATCCATGGGGTGCGCTCGGCGATGCCAATGTTCAAGGCGCTCGAAGCCTGTCCGGAAGCGGTCGTCATCCCGCCCGACATGGAAAAATATGTACGCGTCGGCCGCGAGGTGCGCGCCATGATGCAGGCGCTGACGCCGCTGGTCGAGCCGATCTCCATCGACGAAGCCTTTCTGGACCTTGCCGGCACCGAGCGCCTGCATGGCTTGCCGCCCGCGGTGGTGTTGGCGCGCTTCGCGCTCGGCGTGGAGAAAGAGATCGGCATCACCGTTTCATCAGGCCTGTCCTACTGCAAGTTCCTGGCCAAGGTGGCGTCGGATTTTCGCAAACCGCGCGGCTTTTCGGTGATCGGTGAGGCCGAGGCATCAGGCTTTCTGGCCGAGCAGCCGGTGACGCTGATCTGGGGCGTGGGAAAAGCCTTCGCTGCCACACTTGAACGGGACGGCATCCGCACCATCGCCCAATTGCAGCGCATGGAGCGCAGCGATCTGATGCGCCGCTACGGCGTGATGGGCGACCGGCTCTACCATCTTTCACGCGGCGAGGACGACCGCCGCGTCCATCCCGATCAGGATGCGAAAAGCGTCTCGGCGGAGACCACTTTCGACACCGATATCGCCTCCCTGAATGAATTGGTTTCGGTGCTGAGAGCGCTGTCGGAAAAGGTCTCGGGGCGGCTTAAGAAATCCGGCATTGCCGGGCGTACCGTCGTGCTGAAGTTGAAGACCCAGGATTTCAAGACCCGCACGCGCAACCGCCAGCTCGGCGACCCGACACGGCTGGCCGACCGCATTTTCTCGACCGGGCTCGAGCTGCTGCGCAAGGAAGCGGACGGCACAAGATACCGGCTGCTCGGCATCGGTGTCAGCGACCTCTCGAATGACGAAAAGGCCGATCCACCCGACCTCGTCGATGTCCAGTCGCGCAAGCGCGCCATGGCCGAAGGCGCCATCGACACGCTCCGCGACAAGTTCGGCCGCAGAGCGGTGGAGACCGGCTACACCTTCGGCAAGGGCCGCAACGCCCATACGCCCGAGCCGATCGAGGACTAGGCGCTTTACGCATGATTCCCGAAAATTCGAATCCAGCTCGGAAAAGATCATGCTCGACAAAAGGAAAGATAGAACGGCCCTCAGATGCGTCGCAAATCGATCCGGCTGGTCATCACGCGCTCACCGGTTTTCGGGTCGACGTCGATAACGGTCAGCCGCATGCCGTCCTCGCCATTCTTCTCGACGGTCATTTGCGCGGTGCGATCGCCGTTGACCTCCTTCGCCCAACGGATACCGAGATTGATCGCATTGCCGGAGCGCTTGCCGCTGAGCTGCGCCGGCCCGGTGCGGGATCCGATATAGGTGCCGGTGTACTTCGTCCCGCTGGACTCCAGATCAGCACTGATGGCGCGCGACACCACGACGAGACCGCGGCAGGTGCCGTCCAGCGACAAGGAGCTCGATGTCGCGTCGGAATTGAAGCGGCAGGAGACGTTCACCGTCGGCGCCTCCGTGGTTACCTTGACGGTGCCCTTGCCGGCGAAACTCCCCTCGAACGAGCGGAGAAATTCGGCTTCGTCGGCGCGAGCTGCGCCAGTTGCAGCCGCCAGGCAGCCGGCAAGTACAAATCGTGCGAATGATTTCATTGGATCTCTCCCCGTTGATATCGGAATCACGACATTTTCACCGAACTGGCTGTTGGACCAACGCTCGCCGTCACGGCAGGTTCCGCCTTCAACATGACCGTTCTGCAACATCGCTTCTGGCCCAGCCGAATGCGTCGACTAGTGGTTGCGGTGAAAGTCCCGGCTTGCGACATAGCGCGCATGGCACCCTCACCCTCGATCCCCAAGGCCGCGTTCTGGATGGCGCTGTCGATCGCATCATTTCTGACGATGTCGGTCGCCGGCCGCGCCACGACGGCCGAGCTCAACGTATTCCAGGTGCTGGAGCTGCGCTCGGTGATCGGCCTCTTCATCCTCCTGCCGCTGGTGATGATGTCAGGCGGTTTTGCGGCAATGCGCACCAAACGCCCCTTGGCTCATATCGCCCGCAATGTCGTCCATTTTGTCGGCCAGGCGGCATGGCTCTACGCCTTGACGCTGATCCCGCTGGCCGTGCTGATCTCCATCGAATTCACGACGCCGATCTGGACGGCCATTCTGGCGGTCGGCTTTCTTGGTGAAAGACTAAGCCGGCCAAGACTTGCGGCCATCGTGCTCGGGCTGATCGGTGTGGTGATCATCGTCCGTCCGGGCGTCGGCTCCGTCGATCCGGGGCATGTTGTCGTGCTGGGTGCTGCGGTCTGCTTCGGTATATCTGTGGTCCTGGTCAAATCGCTGACGCGGACGGACAGCGTCGTGTCCATCATCTTCTGGATGCTGGTCATCCAGTCGGTGCTCGGCCTTGTCCCGGCGCTCTACGAGTGGCGCAACCCGCCGCTCGAACTGTGGCCGTGGATCCTGCTGATCGCCTTCACCGGCATGTCGTCGCATTTCTGCATGGCCCGCGCGCTCGCCTATGCCGACGCGACGGTCATCTCGCCGATGGACTTTTTGCGCGTGCCGCTGTCGGCGCTGATCGGCTGGCTGCTCTACCAGGAGCAGATCGACGCCTTCACCGCCGGCGGCGCCTTGCTGATCCTGCTGGGCAACCTGCTCAATCTGCAGAAAAAGGCGACAAAACCTGCGGAAGTGGCAGCATCGTAGCATTTGCAGCCAAAACGTCTTCGTTTGGCGTCCGAACGCGGTTTTGGTTCCAAAAAAACCGCGCTCTAGTCTCGCATTTCAGTCGCCATCGTCGGGGATTTTGAGGAGATGGCCGCAGGCCTTGCAGTGGACGGCATCAGGCTCGTGCCGCTGAAGACCGCATTGCGGGCAAGGAAAGAACACCTTGGTGGGACGGAAGAGCGCCTGCGCCAGCCTGACGAACAGCGATATGCCGATGATCATGGTGACGATCGAGGTGAGCTTGCCGGCGATACCCGGCAGAACGATGTCACCGAAGCCGGTCGTGGTCACCGTGGCGACGGTGAAGTAGAGCGCATCGACATAGCCTTCGAGACCGGCGCCGGTGCGGAAGAAGAAGGTGTAGACAAAGCCAGTGATGACAAGCAGGAACGTCAGAAGATTGATGACTGCATGGCTCGCCTCGCGCCATCGCCTGAGGCCGCGCATCTCCAGATACCGCCACAGCGCGCCGCTGCGCGACAGCGACCACAGCCGCAATATGCGCAGGAAACCCAGATTGGCCAGCGCTGAAGGCATCAGCAGCGTCAGCAGGATGAATGCATCGACCCACGACGCCGGCTGTTTCATCAGGCGCAGCATGTCGTTGGAGGCGAGCAGCCGCGCAATCATGTCAGCGGCGACAAGGGCTGCGACAGAATAATCGAGCCAGAGGAACGAGGGCGACTCCTGGATCATCGGTGTGGCGATGAAGAAGGCGATGATGGCAAGGTCGATGACAATCGCCGCCAGTTGAAACCGGAAAGCCGCAGGCGTGCGCCCGTGATAAAGCTTTCGCAATGTATCACGCAGCCGTGCCAAGGCTGAAAACTCCTGCGCTCCGTCCTTGTCAGTCGACTTCATGACAACTGCGATAGCGGTCGATGCGACAGCCGTCCAGTGGGCAGAGCAGGGAGAAGCCGCCGTGGGTTGAGAACATCCGGAGAGTTTCAGACCCGGAAAGCAATCAGACCGGTTGCGCCTCGATGATGCTGATGCGAGGTCCGGCTTCGACAATATTCGCGACCCGGAAATCCGATGCCGCAAGCAGCAACCTGAATTCTTCGGCCGTGCGCTCCTGCCCGCCCGGCATGATCAGCATGTTCAGATCGCCGAATTTTGCGCTGGCGCCTTCGTTGGGCGGCGCCAGAATGCTCTCGAGCACCAGCAGCTTGCCTTCTGGGCGCATCGCCCGGCGGCAGGTTTTCAGGATCCGGATGTTTGTGTCGTCGTCCCAGTCATGCAGGATCCATTTGAGCACAATCGCATCGGCGCCCTCGGGCACCGAGACGAAGAAATCGCCGGCGACGACGTCGCAGCGATCGGCCACGCCCGCAACCTCAAAGACCGGGCCGGCCTTCGCTACCACCTGCGGCTGATCGAAAAGAATGCCGCGCTGGCCGGGATTGCGGCGGAGGATTTCGGCAAGTAGCGCGCCCTGCCCGCCCGCGACATCCATGACGACGGAGAACGGCCGGAAGTCATAGGCCGCGGTCACCGCGGCAGCGACGCCACGCGACATGGCGGTCATCGCCCGGTCGAAGATGACGGACTCTTCCGGATGCTCCGCCCGGTATTCCCAAACGCCCTGGCCATGAGCGTGGCGAAAGGCGTTTTCGCCGGTGCTGACACTGTGCAGCAGGTCGCTCCATGCCTGACGGAAATACGGCCGTCCGGCCAGAATCGCCCACGGTGCGACCGAATGCTGAACATCGGATCGCAACGCGCCGCCGACCGGGGTCAGCGAGAAAAACCGGTCTTCCGCTTCATGGAACACGCCGACCGATGCAAGGGCGCGCAGCAGCCGGTAGAGCGCCTGCGGATGGGTATTGGTCAACGCGGCAAGTTCACCGCTGGTGCGTTTTCCGTCCTTGAGATGATCTGCGATACCCAGCGTGGCGGCGACGCATATCGCCTGAGATACCTGGAACCCATTGACCATCTTCTGGAGTTCGGCAGCGGCATCCCGCTCATCCATGACCCGCTCCCCCGGCCGCTAAAAAGACCCAGGCCGCCGAACTCACAATACCAGCGGCATTGTCACTGGGCAATGCCGGCGCTGGGCTGGCGCTGGCTGGCGGAACACGGTCGAAACAAACGGACCCCGCTAGCTCACACCAGCTCCACTTCCACCACGCCCGGCACGGCGCGCATAGCCGACGCGATCTGTGGCGAGACGCGGTAACGGTTGGGCAGTTCGATCTCGACCTCGCCCTGCGCCTCATCCTTGATGACGATGATGCTCACCTGACTGTCGCCGCGTTGGGTAAGCTGCGATTGAATCGCCGACGCCGGTCGGTCATCCCTTACAAAGATGCGCAACGCCTTCTGGATGCGGCTTGCCTCGTCCTCCAGCGACTGCACGGTCTGGATGCGCAGATTGACGCCTTCGGGCCTGTCCTCGGCCGAAACGGTGATCACCACCGATCGGCCGGGCTCGAGCAGGTCGCGATACTGGGCCAGACCTTCGGAAAAAAGCACTGCTTCATAATGGCCCGACGTGTCGGAGAACTGCACGACGCCCATTTTGTTGCCGGTGCGCGTCTTGCGCTCCTGCTTGGTGGTGACGGTGCCGGCAAGCCGCCCGGCGGCAGCACCGCGTTTGACCGCGGCCGAGAACTCGGCCCAGTTCTGCACCCGCATCTTCTGCAGCGCCGCCTTGTAGTCGTCCAGCGGATGCGCGGAGAGATAGAAACCGACCACCTGGAATTCGCGGTGCAGGCGATCGGCGGCAAGCCAGGGGTCGGTCGCCGGCAGATTGAGCGCCTGCGACTGTGCGCCGAGCGAAGCGCCGAAAATGTCGTGCTGGCCCGACATTGCATTCTGCTGCGCCAGCGACGCCAGCCCCATCATCCGCTCGACGCCCACCATCATCGCGGCGCGGTCGTGGCCGAAGCAGTCGAGCGCGCCGGCCATGATCAGGCTTTCGAAGACCCGCTTGCCGACGATTTTCGGATCGACCCTTTCGCAGAAATCGGCGAGGCTTTTGAACGGTTTTTCGCCGCGCATGGCGACGATATGCTCGACCGCCGCGTCGCCGACGCCCTTGAGCGCGGCCAGCGAATAGAAGATCCGGTTCTCGCCGACTTCGAAGGCGCGGAAGCTGGTCATTACCGACGGCGCCACGACATCGATGCCGAGGCGCAGCGCATCCTGGCGGAAATCGGCGAGCTTGTCGGTGTTGCCCATGTCGAGCGTCATCGACGCGGCCAAGAACTCGACCGGGTAGTGCGCCTTCAGATAGGCCGTCTGGTAGGAGACGACGGCATAGGCAGCGGCATGCGACTTGTTGAAACCGTAGTCGGCGAACTTTGCCAGCAGGTCGAAAATGAAGTCGGCTTGCGGCTTGCCGACGCCGCGCTCGACCGCGCCCGAAACGAAGCGCTCGCGCTGCTTGTCCATCTCGGCGCGAATCTTCTTGCCCATGGCGCGGCGCAGCAAATCCGCTTCGCCTAGCGAATAGCCGGCAAGCTCCTGCGCGATCTGCATCACCTGTTCCTGGTAGACGATGACGCCTTGCGTCTCCTTCACCAGATGGTCGATCTTCGGATGGATCGACGCCATCTCCTCCTCGCCATGCTTTCTAGCGTTGTAGGTCGGGATGTTCTCCATCGGTCCCGGCCGGTAAAGCGCGACCAGCGCGATGATGTCCTCGATGCAGTCGGGCCGCATGCCGATCAGCGCCTTGCGCATGCCGGCACTTTCCACCTGGAACACGCCGACCACTTCGCCGCGCGACAGCATGGCGTAGGTATCCGGGTCGTCGAGCGGAATGTGGGCGAGATCGATCTCGATGCCGCGGCGGCGGATCAGCTTGACCGCGGTTTCCAGCACCGTCAGCGTCTTCAGGCCGAGAAAGTCGAACTTCACCAGCCCGGCCTGCTCGACATACTTCATATTGAACTGGGTGACCGGCATGTCGGAGCGCGGGTCGCGGTACATCGGCACCAGCTCCCACAGCGGCCGGTCGCCGATGACAATGCCGGCGGCATGCGTCGAGGCATGGCGGTAGAGCCCTTCCAGCTTCTGCGCCATGTCGAGCAGCGTCTGCACGATCGGCTCCCGCTCGGCCTCTTCGGCAAAACGCGGCTCGTTGGCGATGGCGTCGGCGAGCTTGACCGGATTGGCCGGGTTCGACGGCACCATCTTGCTGAGCTTGTCGACCTGGCCATAGGGCATCTGCAGCACCCGGCCGACATCGCGCAGCACTGCGCGGGCCTGCAGCGTACCGAAGGTAATGATCTGGCCGACCTGGTCGCGGCCGTACTTCTGCTGGACGTAGCGGATGACCTCCTCGCGCCGGTCCTGACAGAAATCGATGTCGAAGTCAGGCATCGACACGCGGTCTGGATTGAGGAAGCGCTCGAATAACAGCGAGAAGCGCAGCGGATCGATGTCGGTGATGGTGGTCGAATACGCGACCAGCGAGCCGGCGCCCGAACCGCGGCCCGGCCCGACCGGAATGCCTTGCGCCTTCGCCCATTTGATGAAGTCGGCGACGATCAGGAAGTAGCCGGGATATTTCATCCTCTCGATGACGCCGAGCTCGAAATCCAGCCTTTCGCGATATTGTGCGACCGTGTAGCCGGGAGCCAGGCCGTGCGCGGCGATCCGCGCTTCCAGCCCTTCATGCGCCTGTCTGGCAAGCTCCTGCGCCTCCGCCTTCACCGCCGCATCGGCGTCGGCGACATCGCCGCCGGCAAAGCGCGGCAGGATCGGGTTGCGGGTCTTGGGATAGTAGGAGCAGCGCAGCGCAATTTCGACGGTATTGTCGATCGCTTCCGGCAGATCGGCGAACAGCCTCGCCATGTCAGCCTGGCTTCGCAGAAAATTGTCGGGCGACAGGCGGCGGCGGTTGTCGACGGCGACGACCGAACCTTCGGCGATGGCGATCAGCGCGTCATGCGCCTCATAGTCGTCGCGCGAGGAGAAAAACGCCTCATTGGTGGCGACCAGCGGCAAGTCATTGGTATAGGCGAGATCGACTGACGATTTCTCGATGGCCCGGTCATAACCGGAAACCCGCTCGAGCTCGACATAGAGCCGGTCACCGAACAGCGCCTTGAGCGCCAAAAGCCGCGTCTCGGCGAGATCGCGGCGGTCCTCTTTCAAGGCGTTGCCGCTCGGGCCCCGCCGCCCCCCGCAGAGACACAACAGGCCGTAGCAAAGGCCATGCAGCAGCGCGGTAGTCAGAAAGAATAGTATAA
>NZ_JAMYLP010000029.1:0-62364 GCF_040318085.1 Mesorhizobium sp. M1322 | reverse complement strand
GGCGCTCGGTGGAAGAGCTCGTTCGCGAGAAGGACACGCTGCTGCGCGAACTCCAGCATCGGGTGAAGAACAACCTCCAGATGATCACGGCGTTGATCCGTCTCGAAACCCGCAACGCCACGGAGCCCGATCAGAAGCGGTTTGAGAGGCTCGCCGGGCGTGTCGACGCTCTGGCGATGCTCTACCAGGCGTTATCGGCCGACGAACAGAAGGATGAAGTCGACCTTGGCGTCTATCTCAGCCAGATTGCGTCCGCGGTGATGACTTCGCATGCCGTAGAGGGTATTCGCCTCGACATGAAAGTGGACACATATCCGGTGTCGATCAACGTTGCCATGCCTGCGGGACTGGTCGTGAACGAATTGCTCACCAACGCTTTGAAGCATGCGTTCCGAGGGCGTGAGGGAGGTACGATAACGCTGCACAGCGTCGTAGATGGCGACGGCTGCCGGGTCATCGTTGCCGACGATGGTATCGGCCTGCCGGAGGGCGAGTCATGGCCCAAGCCCGGCAAGCTTGGCGCGCTGATCGCCCGCTCGTTAGCCGAGAATGCCAAGGCGCAGTTCGACGTCAAATCGAGTGCTGGCGAAGGGACGGCGGTCACTATCACCTTTAAGCGATCCGAGGCAGAAAGCTGACAACTCCGCTCTAAATCCATCTGAAGTGCTGCTGCTCGACAGATGTTACGCTGCAAGGCCAGTTCGACTGAGCGGAAGCGAACTTCCGTTTTGGGCCGGAACAGGTAAACCGCATCAGGCACCAAAGCGTCAGATTTCTACCACTAGAGCTGGACTAGCCCCAGCGTTTCGGCCGGAAAAGCGCCTGTTGTGATCGATCAACCGGGGAACGTTTTCGTCAGCCTTCAATTTAAGCAGAGAAGCTGGCTTGGAGCAGATCAATGGGTATTTTTTCTGACCTCGATAAAAAACTGACGGAGAATCTCTACGCCCACGGTAACGACCTCGTCGATCCTGCTGCGGATCTTCCCGAGAAGGTCGAGGAGCGGGTCGAACGCTTGATGCCGTTCGTTCAGCCCGAGGCTCGCGAACTAGTCCGATCGCAAATCCTTGGCCTCATTCACGAGTACAGGAATGAGGATTCCGTCCAATCGACTTAGGCGAGGATCGCCACTTCGAAACCGTGCAGATCCTGCCCTGAATCGAGTTCAACTGCCGTCGTCATCCATCCTGGACTATGGCATGGGGCGTAGGCTGAGCTCCGTCGCTGGTCCGGCCGGTCTGGTCGAACAATAGCCAACCGATGAAGAGCACCGCCAGTACGATCACGATCCACGGGATGGTACGAGGCATGGCATTTTTCCTTCCGTGCCGAACAGCCGGTCAAGACATCGGCTGGCCGTTACCTCGAGGGCTCGGTGCTGCCCGTGTCGGGTTCGGATCCGGCGCCAACGGTCGGGTCAGGCACGACCGGTCTACGTTCTGCCTCGGAACCCTCTGCCTCGATCTCTTGTACGGCCTGATCCCAATGCTCGCGCTCCCGCCCTTCTGGACGGCCTTCACGCTCCCAGACTCCATGGGCTCGCCGCCTAATGCGTCCATGATCGGCCTCTTGATGCCTAATTCCGCGATCGGTGGTTGTTCCGCACGGCCGGGCAGTTCCCGCGCGAAAGGGCACGTCGAACATTCGCAAGCCAGAGAGTAGAATGAACAATATACCTCAGGCACCCGGAGATCTGTCGATGAGAATTCTCGTTGTTGGCGCCACCGGCCTGATCGGCGCTTCGGTCTGCGCCCGCCTCGTTTCCGAAGGACATCAGGTGGTCGGCATCGTCCGTAGCCCTCGGGCAAATGCAGCCCGCGACTACCAGACATTGGTGCTGGGCATGGCGACCGCGCTACGCCCTGAGGATTGGCTGCCGCATCTGACCGGCATCGATGCCGTCGTGAACTGTGCCGGGGTTCTGCAGGACAGCCCTCGCGAAAAGACCGGGCAAGTTCATCGCGATGCGGCGTCGGCTCTTTTTCGCGCCTGCGCGCGGGCCGGCGTTGCCAAGGTAATCCACTTCTCGGCAATGGGTGTCGATCAGGCACAGCCTTCGTCCTTCTCGGCGACGAAATATGCTGGCGATCAGGCCCTCATGGCACTTGATCTGGAATGGATAATCCTTCGCCCTTCCGTGGTGCTCGGCCGGCCTGTGTTTGGGGCCAGTGCATTGTTTCGCGGTCTGGCCTCGCTGCCGGTCCTGCCGTCAATGCCCGATACCGGCTTGCTACAGGTCGTGCAACTCGAGGATGTGGTCTCGACGGTGCTTTTCTTTCTCAATCCCGGCAGTCCGTCTCGTATGGCGCTGGAACTTGCCGGTCCCGAGCAGCTGTCCATGGACGAGATTGTCGGCATTTTCCGCCGTTGGCTCGGCTGGGCTCCGGCAGCCAGGCTTGTCCTGCCTGGATGGGTTGCGCGGCTTCTCTACCGCCTCGGCGATCTTGCCGCGATGCTCGGCTGGCGGCCTCCAATGCGCACCAATGCCGCGAGGGAGATCACGCGAGGGGCGGTCGGAGATCCATCGCATTGGATGTCCCTGACCGGCATGCAGCCACAAAGCCTGGCACAGTTCCTCGCGCTCAATCCGGCAACGGTGCAGGAGAAATGGTTCGCCGGGCTTTATTTCGCCAAGCCTGCAATCTTCGTCGTCCTGCCGTTCTTCTGGATCATGACGGGGATTGTGTCGCTGACCACTGGCTACGGCAACGGCATCGGCCTCATGCAAAGCACGGGGGCTGGCATGTTGTCGGCGCCTGCCGTGATCGCCGGCGCTCTTGCCGACGTCATCGTCGGCGCTCTCATTGCCTGGCGGCCAACGGCGCGAAAAGGCCTCTACGCTGGCATCGCGCTCTCGCTGTTCTATCTGGTCGTGGGGACTTTCCTGCGCCCGGACCTGTGGAACGAACCGCTTGGGCCGTTCCTGAAGGTCTTGCCGATCATCGTCCTTCACTTTGTTGCCTTGGCAATCCTGGAGGAGCGCTGATGCTCTATTTCGTGCTAAAGTACCTGCATGTCATCGGTGCCAGCGTGCTGCTTGGCACCGGCGCCGGCATTGCCTTCTTCATGCTTCTCGCCCACAGGACCGGCAATGCAGCAACAATTGCGGCAGTGGCGCGCATCGTAGTGGTGGCCGACTTTCTCTTCACGGCAACTGCCGTCGTGGCGCAGCCGATAACCGGCGTCGCGCTCGCCTGGCTGGCGGGTTACTCGCTCTCCGAAGGCTGGATCGTGCTTTCCATCGCGCTCTACATCGTCACCGGTGTGTTCTGGCTGCCGGTGGTATGGATGCAGATGGAGATGCGCAATCTGGCGTCCGAAGCCGCCAAAGCGGGGGCTCCGCTGCCGGCCCGGTATATCAGGCTTTTCTGGATGTGGTTCGCCTTTGGCTTTCCCGCCTTTGCTGCCGTCCTCGGGATTTTCTGGCTGATGATCGCGCGACCGGCGATCGAATGGTAAGGCCTTGCCGCGACAGATATCGCGGCTTGGATTCGGTGCTGGAACATCTTTCGCATCAGTGCGTTCGGCGCGGATGGATCAACCCGTGCGCAAACGCCGACATTCAGCCTCATCCGCGACTGAAGCGGATGTGCTCATCGTTGGCGGCGGACCTGCGGGGCTGGCGGCCGCTATCTATCTCGGCAGGTTCCGTCATCGGGTCGTCGTGGTCGACGCGGGTGAGTCGCGCGCGATGCTGATTGCGCAAAGCCGTAACTGCCCCGGATTTCCGGAAGGGGTCAGCGGCCCCGATCTTTTGAAACGCCTTCGCGCCCAGGCTGCCGAATACGGAGCGACACTGGTGCAAGACCAGGCATCATCGATCGAGCCGACCGTAGGCGGGTTTGGCGCCGAGACAAACACGGGGCGGATCGTCGCCCGCAAGGTATTCCTGGCGACAGGTATCGTCGACGTCGTGCCTGCAATTCCGCGTCTGCGCGAGGCCATCGCCAGAGGCAGCGTACGCCTCTGCCCGGTTTGTGACGGCTACGAAGTCATAGATCGTCAGGTCGCGGTCATCGGCCACGAGGCGAGGGCACTGCGAGAGGCCTTGTTCCTCAAGCAATACACGCAGCACGTCACAATGCTCGCACGCTATCTTCCCGATTTTTCCACCACCACACGGCGCGTCGCCATGGAAGAGAACATTGCTATTTGCGACGCGTTCAAGAAGTTTGTTCCCACCGACAGCGGCTACCAGGCCGTCCTCAAGGACGGCGAGGTGCGACATTTCGACGTCATCTATCCGGCGATGGGATGCCAGGTGCGTTCCGAACTCGCACTGGCAATGGGCGTCAAATGCTGCGACGAGGGCTATGTCGTCGTCGACAAGCACCAGCGGACTTCGGTCGATGGGGTGTATGCCATCGGCGACCTGGTCAAGGCCCTGAACCAGATCGCAGTCGCCTTTGGCCAGGCTGCGATAGCCGCGACAGATGCGCACAATGATTTTGCGTTCGGGTACGAATAGCTCTGGAACGTACCCTGCTAATGCATGTCGCGCAAAGTGCAGCGGTTTTGCGATAACGTCTCCGGTGAACGGCTGAGGCCTCCGTGCATCAAAGGCTTGTTAGAACGAGCGCCTGGCTGCATGTTGTTCCGCAGGCTCGAAGGGTCTCTCATTCCGTACACCCTCCTTACCCCGTCCAGTCATTTGACGTGACCCACCGCCTAGTAGCTCGTCCGCTCCCGGATCGATCGGAAGCGGACGAGAATGGAAATTCACCAACGCTGCTGGCCATACCAATCGTCGATATCGCGGCGGAACACGATCCTTGGCGATCGTGGAGGCCCAGGCTCAGTTAATTATCAAGAGTTGTCGCCGTCACTGCTTAAGTCGGGGGAGACGGTTTGATCATCGCCCGTGCCAAGCGCCTGATCCTCATTGCTCGATTGATCTCACCTCCGAATATCAGAACCAGCGCAGCGAGATAGAGAAAGTACAACGCAGCAATAGCGCCCGCCAACCCTGCATAATAGCTCGCATAATTGGCGAAACGCGCAAGATATAACGAAAAGGCACCTGTCAATCCCATCCATATTACGACGGTGAAGAGCACGCCTGGCCAAAGACTAGAGAACCGGGTGCGACGTGCCGGTAGAAATAGATGTGCCGCGAACACGGCTATTGTCAGGATTGTCGCCGCAGAAGGGTACCTCACCAGATCAAGGGTGAAGAAGGCAGGCTCGAAGCGCGGCACGAGCCGATGCGCTGCTGAACCCACGAGCGGGGCCAATACCAGAAGGTAGGCGACTGCCACAAATACCAGTGCGCCTCCAATCACCACCACAACTTGAAGCGCAAAGATTGCTAGCGTCGACCGGTGCTCCCTGATGTCGTAGGCGCGGTTCAGTCCCACGCGAACACTGTCGACCCCTCCGACTGCAAACCAGATAGTCAGCAGGACACCAATACTTGCGACTCCACCGCGTCTTACCGTTAAGACCGCGCGAACCTCTTCGACCAAGGTGCCCACCAAGGGAGCCGGAACAATCCCAATGAGGAATTCTATAAGGCGATTAGCCATGCTCGGATCGCCTATGAAGGCAGTTAGCGAACTGACAAAAATGAGAAACGGAAACATCGCCAGAACCGCACGGAAAGCGATATTTCCGGCGAGCGAAAACACCTCGTCGTCCCAGAGCCGGAGCAAGGCCTCACGCACAACTGCCCGAGCCGCGATCCAGCCACTCCCGCTCACCAAATCCGCCGGCTGATCGCTGAGAATGCCCGAATGCTTATGACCGCCCGCACTTTCAGACATGACGTTTGTCGCTCGCTAGATTCAACGAATCGCCATTAGAGTTTTCGCCGCGCAGGTCATTTCGTCGCGTTCGCAAGCTCTTTTGCATCTTGGTATCGGGGAACCAGTCGTGATCACAAGGTTCGAAATCGGTTTTCGCTCCCATGCTTGCCTCTTGCTCGATGCCGCCAATCAGAAGAAGTTGCAGTACGAAAACACGCCACATTTCATTACGTTGCATCGTGATTAACGAAGCGACCGATCGGTGGAGGGGCACGACTGGCCAAGAATCAGACGACGTCTCGCCTAAGGAGTATCTCGATCTGCGCCTGGTCGATAATGGCGCCTCGGCCTGGTCGCACATTCTTCGTAGATTAACAGACCGGAGCGGCGGCCTCGCCCGCTTGGCGCAGCGGGCTCACCGGCTTGCCGAAGGCGGAACCTTGCGGCGCCTTGGTACACGCTCTTCCTGGCGTAACCCTCAGCCTTCCGGCGCAGCGGCCTCGCGCGTAAATCTAATCGTCACGCGCATTCTTTTCCCTGGAGGCGATTCGACCGTCACTCCCGCCTTCGCATTCTCGCGCAGCGCCTCGACCACCAAGGTCCCGAGCTTTCCGCGCTTTGGCCATTCGGCGCCCGGAGGAAGTCCAACGCTGCCGTCGGCAATGATCACTTGGGAACCTTTGCTGTCGGCGGTGCTATGCAACGTTATTGTTCCACCCTCGCGGCCAGTAAAGGCATGCTTGACCGCATTGGTCAGGAGTTCGTTCACAACCAGCCCGGTCGGCATGGCGACATTCACTGACACCGGGTAGGCATCCACTTTCAGATCGAGGCGAATACCCTCTCCTGCGTGTGAACGCATGACGCCTGATGCGATCTGACTGAGATAAACCCCAAGGAGGGGGTGTACGCCATCGGCGACCTGGTCAAGGCCCTGAACCAGATCGCAGTCGCTTTCGGCCAGGCTGCGATAGCCGCGACCGATGCGCACAATGCCTTCGGGTACGAATAAAGAGGCACAGATGTATGGTAGGGGGATTATACGGCGAACGGGATGGCGCCAGCTAGTGTCATGTTGCTGGGTTCCCCAGCCCCTCCACCAGCGTGCTCAAGGCTGCATCCAAGGGCGCCGATCCCACCTTCTCGGGCACCAGGAGCCCATCGATCGCAAGCATGGTCATGCCGTGGACGAGTCCCCAGGCGGCTGCCGCCTGACCTTCTATAGGCCGCTTGCGAATGCTCCCCGCGGCCTGGCCGCGCCGGAGGATTTCGAGGAGAACATCGAATACCGCCAGCGCCCGCTCATTGAGATGCATTCCCACCGCCTTTCCCTCCTCCGCGCTAAACATCAGGCGGTACAGAGCCGGGTTGTCCGTTCCGAACGCGACGTAGGCACGAGCTATCGGAGTAATTTCGTCGCGCAGAGTTTTGGCCGCCTTGGGCTTCGCAGCCGCTAAGGACGCGCGCAACCGGTCGAACCCAATCATAGCGATCTCCGCAAGCAGCGCCGCCTTATCGGGGAAGTGCTTGTAGGGTGCCGCGTGGCTTACGCCAGCCCGGCGGGCGACTTCCCGCAGCGTGAACTGCCAGCCCTTTTCCTCCCGAAGCATATCCAACGCCGTCTCGATAACCGCACGACGGAGATCACCGTGGTGATAGGGGCGGTTGGGTGCGTCCTGCATAGTACCTCAAAGTTTCTTGTGAATACATTGTTGACAGTGGCTACTTAAGGCAATCGCAAAAATCACCGACGCGGATCGGCTAGGCAGTCTCCTCGCCAGTCAGCGTGCTGCCTTCCTGCGGGACGGAGCGCCTTCGCTGGCGCAGCGACGCGCTGATCTGGCCAAGTTCAGGGCCACGATCATCGGGCACCGCAAAGCGATCGAAGATGCCATCAATGCCGATTTCGGGCATCGCTCTAGGCACGAAACGGCGATCATGGAGGTCGGAGGGGTCGCCGAGGGCACGAAGTATCTGATCCGAAACCTTCGCAAATTCATGGCGCCGACCCGCCGCCACGTCGCCCTGCATATGCGAATGGGCAACGCTCGCATCGAATATCAGCCGCTTGGCGTCGTCGGCGTCATGTCGCCGTGGAACTATCCGGTGAACCTCGCGCTGATGCCGGTCGTAACGGCCATCGCCGCCGGGAACCGGGTGATGCTGAAACCTTCGGAGTTTACACCCGTCACCAATTCGCTGCTCGCGAAGATGCTGGGCGAGGTCTTCCCCGAGGACCAGTTCGCGATCGTCACCGGCGATGCGGCCGCAGGGGTGGCATTCTCTGCCTTGCCGTTCGACCATCTCGTGTTCACCGGTAGCACCGCGGTGGGACGGTCGGTGATGAAGGCCGCTAGCGACAACCTTGTCCCGGTCACCCTTGAACTGGGGGGCAAATCGCCTAGCATCGTCGCCAAAGGCCACTCCCTCGACCGGGCGGCGGCGTCCATTGCTTTCGGCAAACTACTCAACGCCGGCCAGACGTGCATCGCCCCCGATTACGCACTCGTCCACGAAAACGACGTCGACTCGTTTGTCGGGACGTATGGGCGGAAAGTGACGTCCTTCTATGCGGACGGGCCGAGGAGTGAACACTATACTTCCATCATCAACGAGCGGCATTATGCCCGGCTTCAGAGCCTGATCGACGATGCCCGTTCCACAGGAGCGCGGATCATCGAGGTCGGCAACCGGCCTGGCGATGCATCCCGTCGCCCCGACACGCTGGCGCCAACCGTCGTCCTCGGCGTCACAAACGACATGCGCATTGCTCATGAGGAGATCTTCGGCCCGATCCTGCCGATTTTTCCCTACCGCGACATCGAAGAAGCGATCGCCTATGTGAACGTCCGACCCCGGCCACTCGCGCTCTACTATTTCGGGGCCGATGATGAAGACCGACGCATGGTGCTGAGCCGAACAACCTCAGGCAACGTCACTATCAACGGGACGATCATGCACATCGCCCAGGATGACTTGCCGTTCGGCGGCGTCGGGGCCAGCGGCATGGGCGCTTACCACGGCGTCGAGGGTTTCCGTACCCTCAGCCATGCCAAGGGGATCTATGAGCAGGGTCGCTGGAACCTCTCCAACCTGCTACACGCCCCGTTCAGACAGCCGATCGATACCATCCTCAACATGATGCTTCGGTGATCGGAATTCCGTTTCCCACTGAAGCCGAGAGAGCATCAGCACATGACCACCGACCCATCGTTGCCGCTACGCGGCTCATGCGAATGCGGCGCCTGCTCGTTCGAGGTGCATACCTCGCCGAAAGCCAGGTTCCGGTGCCACTGTCTGATCTGCCAGGCTTTCAACGGCAAACCGTTCGCGGATGTGGTCGCCGTTCGCGCCAAGGATGTCGTGCTGAGAAACGCCGGCAATATTTCATTCAAGAAATACCGTCCGCCTCCGAACTTCAATCGCGGGGTCTGCCGGACCTGCGGCAAGCCGGTTGTGGAGGTTGCGGGCGTCGGGCCGTTCAAGGTGATGTTCATCCCGGCCAGCACTTTCGAGCCCGAGGCCGGGCTGCCGCCGGTTCGGATCGACATGTTCTATCACCGTCGTGTGCTGGAGATGCCCGATAGCGTGCCCAAATACAGCGGCTATTTCGCGAGCGAGTTGGCGATCGGGAAGCTGATCATGAGTGGCTTGTGATGTGCCGAGTCGATTTATTTGGGTGGCCATCCACGTGATGGCTCGGCGCTGTTCGGCATCTGTCCTGCGGCACCATCGGCTGGTTCTTCGGCAAGATCGGTTAGGTTCATCACGGCGCTCACCGAACTGAGCTATGCTTTTGGGCGTGACATGGCAGCGCGGGGATCCGCCCAGATCCTTACCGAAGTTCACGGGGGACGGCTCACGTATATCTGTGCCCGTTTCATGTTCGAGGGCCGATAAGCTCTCGAACCCTACCTCGCTAGCGCAGCATGGCTGCTAGCACGAAGACCGCGGCCGCTACGAGAACGACTGCGGCAATCACCAGCACCGGCCAGTTCTTGCCAGGCTGAAGACCAGGCTTGCTTTCCACCGGCCGCATCGCATTGGCAAAGCTTGCTTCATTCGCGAACTCTGGCTGTCGCCGTGGACGAGCCTCGCCAGCAGGATTTGGCACATCTGCCGCTTCTGCGTCGGTCTCTTCAGGTGCAGCGGCAGGGTCGAACCCCGGGGTTTTATCCTGTGTCGCCCCGGCCTGAATATCGCCTCTCGCTTTGGCGGGCGTCTGATCTCGTCGTGCGGCCATCACGGTCTCCCTGGCAACCAAACTTTGATCTGCCCCAGCGGTTCCAGTCTGCGCCCGATTTGCTAAACACACCCCATTTCTGAGCACACCCCATTTGCTGGACACATTTGGCGACGATCCGGGCCTCTCCGGAACAGAGAAGGCCTTTCGCAGTTGTGTCGGATCATCGCCTGGTGAGTTGGCTATGCCGTCTGCACTCGAGCAACTGGCTCAATCCGTGAAAGAGCGACGAGCGATCTTGTTCGTTGGGGCGGGGGTGTCGATGAGCGTCGGCCTGCCGTCCTGGGAAAAGCTCATCGAGCATATGGAGGATGAACTCGGTCTCGACCGCGACATGGCCGACATGCCTGAACCCAGCTACCAGGCTCTTGCCGAATATTACCGGCTGAAGCATGGGAGTCTCGGCCCCTTGCGCAGCTGGATGGATCGCGAATGGAGCGTCTCGCGGGAAAAAGTCAAGGGATCGGCGATCCACAAGCTGATCGTGTCACTCGATTTCCCGATCATCTACACCACCAACTATGATCGGAACCTTGAGGTTGCGTTCGAAGTCCACGACCGCCCGTTCGTAAAAGTTGCCAATGCCAAGGATATCGCCAAGGTGAACGGCGAGGTTACCCAGATCATCAAATACCACGGCGATTTCGACGACGATGCATCTCTGGTCCTGGCGGAGTCCGACTATTTCGAGCGGCTGTCGTTCGAGTCGCCGCTGGATGTGAAGTTTCGTGCCGACGCACTGGGGCGCACTATCCTGTTCATCGGTTACAGCATGTCCGACATGAACATCCGCCTGTTGCTGTATCGGCTTTGGGAAACCTGGCGCCGGTCCGGCTACGAAAAGAACCGTCCGAAATCGTTCGTCTTCATGCCGCAACCGAGCGTCATCCAGGAAGCGGTCCTCGGACGCTGGGGTATCGACATGCTGACCGAGGCGGCCGAGCGGCCGGAGGATGCTCTGGTGGCATTCCTGAGCAAGCTCAAGGACGCGATAGACAACACCTGAAAGGCGATATGATGCACCGCGCTTGAAGCCGAACGGGTGACGGCAAATTCGGAGCGTCGCTCTATTCGGCCCCGCCGGGAACATTGTCGATCGCTGCGGCGTTCATAGCCGGGAAGGGATGTTGTTTGCGGAGGCCTATAATGGGCCACTTCGATATGATCGATCTCGTTTCCGTCATCGATGCCTGCACGACCGGCCGCGCCGTAGGGCGTTTGGTGTCGATGGCCAAAGCCGTGGAAGAGTTGCGCGTGCTGACCGGGGATTTCATCTCGCCGGACGAAGTAGTGGCCAATGCCCTGTCGCCGGTGGCGTGGGGACGCGGCTGCGCGGTCCTGTTCGACGAGCAGCCGGGCGCCGATATCCTGCACACGCCATGGCAAGAGGCCTGACTGCCGCAGGACGCCTGAGCGTTGCCGAATATCGGCAGCCGCGCCAGCGGGTGCCGCGTCTGCTTGCGATGTCGCATATGCCGCAGTGGGGAGCACTGGCGGCAGTTGGAACCCGGCCGTCAGGGGTCTGTTTAACGCTATGATGAGGCAATCGGAGAGACGCCATGACTAAAAACGAGACCCGTTACGAACATGGTGCGACCAAGTACCCGGCCAAGAAAGATGCCGACGCGTCGGATCAATTTTCCCAAGAGGCGGCCGCCAACAAGAAGCCTGCCGGCGGGATGGGGCTGACACCGTCGAGGGACGAGGTGGAGGACAAGACCCGTCAGTCCGAAGGGCAAAACCCGCCCAGTCAGTCCACGCCCAGTGCCGCGACCGAAAAGACATCCGGCGCCGGTCCGTCGATCGCTGAGCGTTCCAAGGACGCTAAGGCTGCGAAGAGCCGCCGCCAGCCAGGCGCCTACGTCAAGGGCTGACCGGCCAGGGAACCTGCAGTCAGCCCATCATTGTCTTCAGCGGCTCCCGAGCGAGGTTTGCTTCGATCTCTTTACGGCCTGGCGTTTGCCGCAGCGCTGTGCGCATGTTCTTGCGATATTCGTCCGGCATGCGCGGCGGCAGCATAGGTTCATACGCGTCGACGACCGCCTCTATGATCACAGGACCTTCCGCGGCAAAAGCGGCATCAAGGATCCCATCGACGTCCTCAGGCCGGGTGACGCTGTAGCCGATGCCTCCCATAGCCTCCGCGGCCAAGGCGAAATCGATCGGCTGTAGCTCGCAGGCAAATTGCGGGTTGCCGAGAAACATCATTTGCTCCCAGGCGATCTGGTTGAGCATGTTGTTCTTGATCACCAGAACCTTGAGCGGAATCTTGTAGCGCACGGCCGTTGAAAATTCGCCAAGCTGCATTGCCAGCCCGCCATCGCCCACCACCGCGAAAACCGGCCGGCCCGGAAAGGCGATCCCGCCGGCAATCGCGTAGGGCAGCCCGCAGGCCATCGATGCCAGCGAGCCGGAGACGGCGAAATCCTGTCCTGCCTTGATATCGATATGACGGGCGGCAAGTTCGGTGTTCTGACCGGAATCGCTAGCCAGGATCGCATTGGCCGGCATTCGGTCGCCGAACGCCTTGACGACGCGTTGCGGCTTGAGCGGCACGTCGTCCCGGCTTTCCGCCTCAGCCATCATCTTGCGCCAACGCTGTAAGCTCTGTTGCGCGTTCTCAAGAAATGATCTGTCCTGCTTTGGCTTCAGCCTTTCATTGAGCAATTGCAGCGTGATGGCCGCATCGCCGACGAGACCAGCCTCGACGGGATGGCGAAGGCCGATGCGCTGCGCGTTGCGGTCGATCTGCACGCCGCGCGCCTTGCCGGGCTTGGGATAGTATTCGATGTAGGGGAAGGTCGAGCCGACGATCAGCAGCGCCTCGCATTCCTCCATGATCTCCTGCGAGGTCAGCGAGCCCAATATGCCTATTCCGCCCATGACGTGCGGGTGATCGTCCGGCAGGACGGCTTTGCCGAGCAAAGCCTTAGCGACGGGTGCGGCGAGGAGTTCCGCCGTCCTCTCGAGTTCGGCCTGCGCATGCAGCGCACCGCGCCCGGCGAGTATCGCCACCTTTGAGGCAGTGTTGAGAATGTCAGCTGCAAGAGCAAGCTGGGCTTCGTCGGGTCGCTTGTCCGCTTCGAACCACCGTTCGGCTGTGTGTCTTGGAAGGTTACGGGGCGAGCGCTTTGCCGACGTCTGTTCCTGGACGTCGCTGGCTATCGAGAGATGGGAGACGCCGCGTCCCGCAAGCGCGGAACGACAGGCCAGGCCGGCAACGTTTTCCATATGCGCTGCGTCGGTCACTTGCGTGTTGAAGATGGCGACGTCGTTGAAAACGCGGGTGAGATCGACATCCTGCTGCGTGAATGTCTCGATCAGGTCATGGAACTGCATGCCGGTTATGGCAAGGACCGGCGCCTGGTCGAGTTTTGCGTCGTAAAGGCCGGTGAGCAGGTGAGTGCCTCCTGGCCCTGACGTGGCGAGGCAGACACCGAGCTTGCCGGTCCATTTGGCATAGGCCGTTGCCATGAAGGCCGCGGATTCCTCGTGCCGCACCTGTACGAAGCGGATCTTGTCCTGCCTTGTGCGCAGCGCCTCCATGATACCGTTTATGCCGTCCCCCGGCAGGCCGAAGATCACGCGCACGTCCCAGGCGATCAAGGTGTCGACAAGGATCTCGGCAGTGTTGGGCATGGTTGCCTCCTGTGTGTCTGGTAAGTTCTGTCCTGGGCCTGCAGCTTTACGCCTCGCTGTGGAGTGGCGTCAGGCGTGGACATCGGCGATCAGTCGCCGAACGACGGAGATGCCGGGATGTTCCATCGGAACGGCAGCGTTGCGATCGGCAGCGGCTGCTGAGAGGCCGCGCCGCGGCTTCTGCTTGGCAAGACGCCCCAAGGGCCCGGAGTTCAAGCCAG
This sequence comes from Mesorhizobium sp. M1322, assembly GCF_040318085.1. Classification (NCBI taxonomy): domain Bacteria; kingdom Pseudomonadati; phylum Pseudomonadota; class Alphaproteobacteria; order Hyphomicrobiales; family Phyllobacteriaceae; genus Mesorhizobium; species Mesorhizobium sp. M1322. Next base: position 48,517 of record NZ_JAMYLP010000029.1, on the reverse strand, counting down.
CACTCGGGCTGTCGGAAGTGGGCTAACGGCGAGATCAAGATGGCGCCGAAAAACAAAAAACCCGCCGGCGGCGGGTCGCTGGCGCAAATCAGCACCATCGCCAGATCAATAGCATAACTGCCGTCACAAAGCAAGGATTCGCTCGCAGCAATCGCAAGCTCGCGTGGTCGATTGGCTAATTGCTGGAGATTGGCGGCAGAGTCCAGGAACGGTTATGGCGCCTTCTCGGTTGTGAGGGAAAGGAGATGTTGCATGTTTGAGAACAGCATGTGGTTGCTCGTCGTTGCAGGCGGTCCCCTGATACTGGCAATCCTGATCGCCTACGCACTCCTCACGCGACGTCGTCGCGGTCCCGCAGAACGCAGGGAGAGCGAGCAGGCGACCGAGCGCTTGTACCGCGAGGAGGAGGAGAAAGATTGACGGATCATGGCAGATGCGGATGAGCAGCCCGGAGTCGATGAGCGATGGACGTTTATTCGACCGTCATTTCGGAACGATCCCGCCGCCCTGCCATTATCGCCATAAGGACAGGCTCAGATCGTGGTGGCCCACGAGTGGTCCGCTTCGGCAAGGGCCGTGGCCTCGCAATCCGGCAAGTCGATGATGCCGCCAGCGGTCTGGGCCTCAAATCGAACGCAAGGCATCTTGGAGGAACCAATGGCTGGACGCAGGACCCATGAGCAGCAATTGCGCATCATTGAAAAGCGGGAGAACACCAAGGGCGCCGGCAAGGATTTCGACGCGGAGGCGGATCTGAAGCGATCAGCAGCGGAACGTGAAGCGCTGCGCAAGGGATCGGAAATCAGGTCCAAGACACCCGACCTTGTTGACCCTGACGATCGCAACATCCTTCGCGGAGAAAATCAGGAGAGCGTTCATCACAAGAACCGTCCCGACGACTGAGAATTGGAGCAAGCCTATGGCAAAAGGTAGCAAGAAGCACATCGGAGCGGGTGCACGGGGAAAGGGTTCTGGTACAGGTGCCATGACCACAACCCCAAAAGACAAGCTCGAAGAAAACCAAATCCTGTCCAACCGCGACAAGGCTCAGCATACGAAGGAACGCGGTCTGGATTCCAAGCAGGTCGCAACTGAGCAGCGCCAGGATCACGCTGCCAATCGTTTGCGGGACTGACGGCTCACTCTCTGTATGGGAGCGGTGGTGTGCCCCTCGGCCTTCCTTTCAGGGTGCTGACGAGCTCAAGGGGAGGGGCGCGGTACGGCTCAGGCCCAATTCGCCACTGAAAAGCGGCTCTAACGGATGGCGCGATTATTTTGAGTTCGTTAGAGCGGGATGCCCGGTTCAGCTAAAACATCCCGCTCTAGCCGGCAGATCCCATCGACGATTTGCTCTCGAACTGCTCTGCCTCACGCAGCAGCCGGATCACCTCCGCGTCCGTGGTCTGCGCGAAATCCTCGTAATACCGGCCCACCGCAACAAACGGCTCGGGCGTGGCGAGACAGACCACTTCGTCCACATCGGCTTTTACCAGGTCGAGCGTATCCTGGGGTGCTACCGGAACGGCCAAGACAACATGCGCGGCCCGATCCTTCCTTAACGCCTTGAGCGCCACTCTGACCGTGCCTCCGGTCGCTATGCCGTCATCGACGACAATGACAGTCCGGCCCAGGGCCGAAGCCGCAGGCCGGCTGCCGAAATAGAGATTTCTGCGGCGTTCTATTTCGAGCAGTTGCCGCCGCTTCTCTGCTTCGACGTAGTCGTCTGACGGCTGGACCAAAGCCATCGCCTCCTCGTTGAGGACGAGCTGCGGATTTTCCCCGTCGACGACCGCGCCGATGCCATATTCGGAATGGCCCGGCGCGCCGATCTTGCGCACAAGCAGCACGTCGAGCCGGGCACGGAGTGCCTTCGCCACTTCGAAGCCGACCGGCACTCCGCCGCGCGGCAGCGCCAGCACCAGAGGATCGGTTGCCGCAAACCCGGTCAAGGCGGCGGCAAGCTGGCGCCCTGCAGCCGTTCGATCCCTGAATCTCGGCGCGTCGAAGATCATGGCGTCACTTCTGCTCCTCGACCGCGAGCTCGATCGCCTGCTTCATCTCGGCGCCAAGCGCTGCCGCATTTCCCGACAATGGAGCCCTGATTGCGATCCGGATCGCTTCCGACATTGACATGGTCCTTGCTGCCGGCGAGCTATTGTCTGTCCGAACTGCGCTTGCGCTCATCGGTTCCTTCTCGAACCGGAAAAATGATGAATTCGACGGCATCGGCTAACGTCAGGTCCTCTCGGCGGTCGAAGAGAAGCGATCTTGCTCGCCAGCCTTGGCCGGGACGGCGAGCGCTGCTGGAACAATCGATCACCTTGATGCGTTCGACTGTTTTAAACCTGCCGGGGTTCCCGATGGCGCCACGCCCTTTCTGGAAAGGCTATCTGAAGCTTTCGCTCGTGACCTGTCCGGTTGCGATGACGCCCGCTACCACCGAGAGCGAAAAGGTCCGGTTCCATACGCTCAATCGCAAGAGCGGGCATCGGGTGGTCAGCCAATATGTCGATGCCGTCAGCGGCAAGCCCGTTGCTGAAGACGACGAGGTCAAGGGCTATCAGCGCGGCGAGGACGAATACGTGCTGCTCGAGGACGATGAGATCGACGCAGTCGCGCTGGAGAGCACGCGAACCATCGACATCGACATGTTCGTCGATGCCGACAGCATCGGCTGGATCTGGTACGACAAGCCTCACTATCTCACCCCTGACGATCCGGTCGGGGAGGAAGCATTCTCGGTCATTCGCGACGCGATGCAGTCGACAGGGACAGTCGGAATATCGCGACTGGTCATGTACCGCCGCGAGCGCGCCGTCATGCTTGAACCACGAGGCAAGGGCATCGTGCTGTGGACACTGCGCTATGGCGACGAGGTTCGCGATCCTGAGGATTATTTCGGCAAGATCGAAGACGCCAAACCCGACCCGAAACTGATGGATATGGTCTCGACCTTGATCGATGAGCGAACCAGGCAGTGGGATCCCGCCATGACCGGAGATCCCGTCCAGGCGCGGCTGCTGGAGATCATTGCCTCGAAGAAGAAGGGCAAGAAGCATCCAGCCAAGGCGAAGGCCAAGGCCGAGCAACCGCCAAGCAACGTGATCAACATCATGGATGCGCTGCGCAAGAGCCTCGGCTCGGAAACCGGAAAGCGAAAATAGGCGCCTGGGAGCAGGCTCGGTCGGGACAAAGGCTGCACAATGAAGGTCATACCCCGCGATCCTGCTTTCGACAGCACCCGCCGATGACCCGCGATTTCCTCCTGCCGCTCGATACGCCTCCGATGGAGGCCAAGGCGGCCGATGCGATTCCCGAAGGAGACGGATGGCAATACGAGCGCAAATGGGATGGTTTTCGCTGCCTGGCATTTCGGCAGGATGATGCGGTGGAGTTGCGTGCAAAGTCAGGCAAGCCGCTCGGACGCTATTTTCCCGAACTCGTCGAGACATTGAAGGAACTACCGTCGCGCCGTTTTGTCGTCGACGGTGAAATCGTCATCTCGGTCGACGGCAAGTTTTCGTTCGACGCGCTCCAGATGCGGCTTCATCCCGCCGAGAGCAGGATCCGCAAGCTGTCCGCCGAAACCCCGGCTCGCATCGTCCTATTCGACATGCTCTGCGATGAGCACGGAACCGTCTGGTTGGCGCGGACCCTGAAAAAACGGCGAGCGATCCTTGAGGCTTTCGTCGCTTCGGCAAACCGCAGGAACATCGTGCTTTCGCACTGTACGCGCGATGTGAAGGAAGCCCGCTCCTGGTTAGGGAATGCCGGACAAGGGGCGACAGACGGCGTGGTCGCCAAGCGGCTGGACGGTCCCTACCAGCCGGGGGTGCGCGCGATGGTGAAGGTAAAGCGGTTGCGGTCGGCCGATTGCGTGGTCGGCGGCTTTCGCTACCTCAGCAACAGCCGGCAGGTCGGGTCATTGCTGCTGGGTCTGTACAATGAGGCCGGCAAGCTCGATCACGTCGGTTTCACCTCGACCATTGCCAAGGACGACAGGGCCGAGCTTACCCGCAAACTCGAAGCCATGCGCCAGCCACCCGGCTTCACCGGAAAAGCGCCGGGCGGGCCGAGCCGCTGGAGCACCGAGCGCAGCGGCGAATGGGAGCCGGTCCGGCCCGAACTGGTGGTCGAAGTACGCTTCGATCACGTCACCGGCGACCGTTTCCGGCATGGCACCAAGTTCCTGCGCTGGCGGCCGGACAAGGCACCGAAACAATGCACGTTTAAGCAGATCGCCTGAGTGCCTGCGGTGCGTGCTCCGTATACGGTTTTCAAGCCGCTTTCTTGCGCCGGTGTGCACGGTCCTCGATCGGTGCTGCGGCCGCTCGGAAATCCTGCCAGGGATCCGACGATAGCGACGCAAGCCGGGTCGGCGTGTTCTCGACGGTAAAATAGGCCGGTCCGATGCCGGGGCCGAGTTCGTCCCAGGCAAGCGGCATCGACACCGCCGCACCCGGTCGTGCTCTTGTCGAATAGGGTGCGACCGCCGTCGCACCGCGCTGGTTGCGCAGATAATCGACCAGGATTTTTCCGCGCCGTTTGGATTTTGTGATGGTCGAGACGTAGCGGCCGGGGCTGTCGGCGGCCATGGAGTCGGCTATCGCCTTGGTGAATGCTTTTACATCAGGCCATTCCGCTTTCGGCTTCAACGGCGCCACGACGTGCAGACCCTTGCCGCCGGAGGTCTTGATGAAGGGGATAAGGCCTGCCTGTCTCAGCCGGTTGCGGGTCTCAACGGCGGCTTCGATCACCGCCTCCCAACTCACGCCTTCGCCGGGGTCGAGGTCCATGATGATCGTGTCCGGACGCTCCCAATCGCTCACCATCGAGCCCCAGGGGTGGATCTCCAGCGCCGCCGACTGGACGAGACCGATCAGCCCATCGAGATCATTGATGCTGATCAGCCGCTCATCGGGCGGATCCTTAGGGTCGTGGACCAGCACGATGTTGGGGTTGAGACCCTTCCAGGCGTGCTTCTGGAAGAACCGCTCGCCCGAAATACCGCTGGGGCATCGCAGCAATGCCAGTGCCCGGCCGACGATGTAGGGCGACGCATAGCGCCACACCTCGGCATAATAGTCGGCGAGACCTTCCTTGGTCACGCCCTGGTCCGGCCAATAGAGGCGGTCGGGATGGGTGAGCTTGACGGTTCGGCGCTGAGGTTTGGGTGCTGCCTTGTTCGTCTTCGGCGTTTCGCGGACGATCTCCTTCGCCGGCTTGTCTTCGCGCAATCCGCGGAACGAGGCGTGGCGCAGATTGCCGTCGGCAGTCCAGGCCCGGAACTCGACTTCGGCGACGAGTTCCGGCCTGACATAGCGGGCTTGCCGAGCCTCCTCGGGGGTGAGCCGCTCGTCGAACGGGCTCGACGGAATGCGTATCCGCTCGAGCTTCTTGAAGAGGCCCTCGGCGACCGCTGCCGTGTAGCCGGTGCCGACGCGCCCGACATGATGAAGCTTGCCGTCGTCATAGACACCCAGGACAAGCGAACCGATCGCGTTGCGCGAGGTTGTCGAGGGGACATAGCCGGCCACGACAAATTCCTGCCGCGCCGAGCATTTCGACTTCACCCAGTTCTTGCTGCGGCCCGAGCGGTAAGGCGCATCGCGAAGCTTGGAGACGACGCCTTCCAGGCTCAGCCGACAGGCGTGTTGCAGGACCAGGGCGCCATCCTCCTCAAAATGTCCGCTGTAGCTGACGATGCCGTTATCGCCGCCGATGAGCTTTTCCAGCAATTCCTTGCGCCTGATCAACGCAACGTCGCGCAGATCGTACCCATCGAGATGGAGCAGATCGAAGACGTACAAGCGAAAGCGGTCACTGCGGCCCTCGCTGAGATCGGCTTGCAGCTCGGAGAAATCCGATGCGCCGGCAGACGTCTCGACCACGAGTTCACCGTCAATCAGCGCCGTTCCGACAGGGATATCGGCCAGCGCCGAAACGACCGCCTTTCCGAATTTCTTCGTCCAGTCGAGACCGCTCCGCGTCAACAGTTTGACGCGGCCGGCTTCGATCCTGGCCTGCAGCCGGTAGCCGTCGAATTTGATCTCGTGCAGCCAGCGTTCGCCGGACGGCGCGGGCGAGACCAGGGTCGCCAGCGTCGGCTCGACGAAATCGGGAAGCGCTGCCTTCCTGGCACCCTTGATCTTTGACGGCTCCGGAACGCTGACGGTGGTAGGCGGCTCTTCCGGTGGAGCGGCCCCTGTGCGGCCGCCGCGGCGCTTGCGAATGCCCCCCGTCTTCGACGACCAGCCGGGCTCTTCGCCGGCGACGTCCTCGATCTTGCGGCCGGTCGCAATGGATTCCGGCCGCTCGTCCAGAATATCGGGGTCGTCTTCGGTGCGCGCGGCGGCGTCGTCCCCTTTGATCAACAGCCAGTTCTCGCGCTTCTCCCGCGGCTTTCCGGCCATCCGCACAAGATGCCAGCGGCCGCCCAGCTTCTCGCCGTGAAGTTCGAAGTCGAGATGGCCTTTGGCATAGCCGCGATGCGCGTCGCCGATCGGTGTCCAGGTGCCTCTGTCCCAAAGAATAACGGTGCCGCCGCCGTATTCGCCCTTCGGAATGGTGCCTTCGAAACCGCCATATTCCAAAGGATGGTCCTCGACATGAACGGCAAGACGCTTCTCGCCGGGGATCAGGCTCGGCCCTTTTGTGACGGCCCAGCTCTTCAGGACTCCGTCCATTTCGAGACGAAAATCGTAATGGAGTCGGGTGGCATCATGCTTCTGTATGACGAAGCTGTTGCCGGTCCTCGGCGCCCTGCGGCCCTGCGGCTCCGGGGTCACCGAAAAATCGCGCTTCTTGCGGTAGGTCTCGAGCGCCATCGGTCAGCCGGCCTTCCGACGCGGCGCCGTCTGCTTCGCCTTCGCATGGCGCTCCGGCTTTGACTTTGCCGCGGGCTTTCTTGTCGAGGGCTGCTTGCCGCCAACGCCGGCACTCTGGCGCAGCGCATCCATAAGATCGACGACCTTCTCCCGCTTGGCCGGCTTCGGAACGGCGATCTTCTTGCCTTCGAGCTTTGCCTTCACAAGCTCGGCAAGCGCCGCCTCATATCGGTCGTCGAATTTGGTTGGATCGAATTTGCCCTTCTTGGTCTTGATGATGTGTTCGGCCAGATCGAGCATCTCACCCTCGATCTTCATATCGGGAATGTTGTCGAAGGCTTCCTCTGCCGAGCGCACCTCGTAGTCGAAGTTCAGCGTCGTTGCGACCAGGCCTTCGTCATAGGCGCGGATGAGCAGGGTCCGGACGCGCCGAAACAGGACGGTCTGGGCGATCCCAGCGACTTTCTTCCTGCGCATGCCTTCGCGGATCAGCCCGAATGCCTCTTCCGCGTGTTTGTCCGGCGGGGCGAGGTAATATGGCTTGTCGAAATACACATCGTCGACATCGGAACAGCCGATGAAGGCCGAGACCGACAGCGTCTTGTCGCTCTCGGGGACGGCGGCTGCGACCTCATCGGGTTCGAGCACGACATACTCACCCGAGCTGATCCCATAGCCTTTGACCTGATCGTCCTTCTCGACGGGTTTGCCGCTATCGCTGTCGACGAATGCGCGATGCACCCTATGGCCCGTGGCGCGGTTAATCGTGTGGAAGGCGATCCGCTCTGAGGCGGAAGCTGCCGTATAGAGCGCCACCGGGCAGCTAAGTTCTCCAATTTTCAGGAAGCCCTTCCAATTTGCTCTCGGCGCCAAGACAACAGCCTCACTGTCACAAGCGTTTGCACTGGAAATGCAACGTGGCGGTGCGCGGATTTGTTCCCTGGCACCTTCACGGCGATGAGAAGGTCCTGATCAACCAGACAACCGTTCCGCTGCAACCAAATTCACGACCCACCGTTGTCGAGCAGGAAGGGAGCGGTTGGCCATGACGAGACTATCATTGACGAGACTGTCGTTTTTGTCGGCTCTGGTTGCAGCTCTGGCTTTAGCGGGCTGCAGCAACGAGGCCGAACCGACACAGGACAGCACCAGCAGCACTGAACCGACACAGAGCAACACCAACACCGTCGACCAAAATCCCGAGGTCGACAAGGATCCGACGCCGAAGACGACCACAGGCGGCGATCAACCCGGTACGCCGCCGGCGCAATGAGGGATCGGCCGGCCGACCGGATTCTCCGGATGCAATACGAGCGGCAAGGGCACGAGGTGGTCACCCCGACTGGCTCTGCTCGACCAGATGATAGCTATACCGGTCTCGAATGAACGCGTTGAAGAACCGGCCTTTTGACGAGGCTTTGCGGAATGCAGCGTAGGTCTGCGGCGGCACGTCGTGGTAATCGTAGCGATTTCCGCTTGGGACGAACCATACGGAGAGGGTCCTCGTCGCCGGATCGTAATTCATACGTTGGATAGCAGCTGAAGGCATTTCCCAACACTCGACCCCAACACTCGACGCGTCTGGGCAATAACCCGCCCCGGCATGCCAGGTTCCGTCCCGTGCAAAGATATGGGGCGATGATCAAGCCGGCTCGACGCCTTCAAGGTCTTGCCGCCGCCGGCCGGCTTCACCAATTAGGGTTGATGCCATCGCTCAAAACCAAGCAGCCGGAATTCGCTGGCCAAGGCGACCTATTTCGTGCGCCCAACGATCTGCCCGAAGGATTTCACTACCAGCCAGAGCTGATCACAGCCGAGGAAGAGGCCGAGCTGGTGCGGCAGCTCGAAAGTCTCGTCTTCCAGCCTTTCGACTTTCATGGCCATCTCGCAAACCGGCGCGTCGCCGGTTTTGGCCTGCGCTACGATTTTGACCAACGCAAAGTCGTCGAGGCACAGGCGATCCCTGCTTTCCTGATGCCGCTCAGGGAGAAGGTGGCGGCCTTTGCGCGGCTGCCCGCCGATGCTTTCGCTCAGGTTTTGATCAACGAGTACCGGCCCGGCGCGGGTATCGGCTGGCATCGCGACAAGCCGCATTTCGATGCCGTGGCCGGCGTTTCCCTGCTTGCGCCATGCAGCTTTCGGCTCCGCCGGAAAAACGGCACGAGATGGGACCGCGAGACCATCATCGTCGAGCCAAGATCGATTTACATCATGACGGGTCCGGCGCGCACCGAATGGGAGCACAGCATCCCGCCGGTTGCCGCGCACCGCTATTCGATCACCTTGCGGACCCTGCACCGCAACGTCGCTCAGAAGTGGTGGTTCGATGACCAGAATTGAGACCGGCTCCTGTTTTTGCGGTTCGATAACGGCTGAGATGCATGGCGACCCGTTTTGGATTTGCTCCGATCACGACGACGATTGCCGCAAGGCCATAGGGAGCCCGCTGACGGTCTGGGTCGGCTATCGACCGGCCCAATTCAGATTGCTGACCGGCGCGCCGAAGACGTTCTCAAGGATCCGAGGCGTGCTCCGCAGTTTCTGCGCCGATTGCGGGACATCCATAACCTATCTCGACCAGGGGCTTCCCGAAGAACTCTATGTGACGATCGGCTTCTTCGACCGTCCCGAACGCTTTGCGCCGCAGGCTCACGCCTATTGGGACATGAAGCTGCCGTGGGTGGAATTTCGTGACGATCTGCCGCGTGTGGGAAGATACTCAAGACGGCGCGATCCGGCAGTCGGAAATCCGACCGATCGGTAACCGGCAAAACGCCGCCAATGGAACCCGCCCAAGCTGAATTGAATTGCGATCAGTTCGGTAATCCAAACGAACCGGCATCATCGCTTCTTCACGCCGCTTTCGATACCTATCTGTTGAGCGCAGGCATTGTCGGCAACGGGCAGCAAGAATTTGGCACAACGATCGGGAAGCGCAGACCTTCCACTTCATGGCGGACGCGTGCCGAAATGGCTTGGCGACCGTATGACGCGCCTTGGCGCGGTGATGTGCGAGGCGATCATTCACCATTACGGCCGCGAGGAGCTGCTGCGCCGGTTGGCGCATCCTTTCTGGTTCCAGTCGTTTGGCGCCGTCATGGGAATGGACTGGCATTCTTCCGGCATTACGACCAGCGTCATCGGCGCCCTGAAACGGGGTTTGGCTCCGCTTTCCGGCGAACTCGGCATTCACGTGTGCGGTGGCCGCGGCGCGCATTCACGCAAGACCCCGCACGAGCTTGCCGCCATCGGCGAGCGCGTCGGCTTCGACGGAACAGGCCTGGCAACTGCCAGCCGGCTCGTCGCCAAGGTTGACAGCGCCGCCGTCCAGGACGGCTTCGACCTCTATCTGCATGGCTTCATCGTCACCGATGATGGCGACTGGGTCGTGGTGCAGCAGGGTATGAACGGCGACAACAGGGTGGCGCGCCGCTATCACTGGCTGTCCGAAGGCCTGAAGAGCTTCGTCGACCAGCCGCATGCCGCCATCGAGGGCGCCAACCAGGGCGAGATCGTCAACCTGACCGACCGCCGCGCCGACGCCTCGCGCAAGGGACAGTTGGAACTGCTGCAGGACCTCGGACCGGATCGCATTCTGAGGGAGTTTGCCGCTCTCGAGCGTGACGTGGCTGCAGAACCGATGCCCGCCCAGCCGATGCTGCCACACCTGGTCATGCCGGCGCACCACGATGTCCGCGAAAGCGATGTCATCATGCGCCGCCTTCATGGCAACATGGCGGCGGCTGCCGAGCGTGGCCCGGCCGATTTCTCCGAACTTCTCCTGGTCCCCGGCGTTGGGGCGCGCACGGTGCGGGCGCTGGCGCTGGTTGCCGAGGTTTTGCATGGCGCGCCATGCCGTTTTTCCGATCCCGGCCGCTTCTCGCTGGCGCATGGCGGCAAGGACAGGCACCCATTCCCTGTGCCGCTGAAGGTCTATGACGAGACGATCGGCGTGCTGAAGTCCGCCGTTCACAAGGCCAAACTTGGCCGCGACGAAGAAATCGGTGCCTTGAAGCGGCTGGACGACCAGTCACGGCAGGTCGAACGCTATGTCACAGGCCCCAGCTTGAAGGAAATCGTTGCCGGAGAGTTCGATCAGTCGCATCTGCTCGGCGGTCGCAGCGTGTTCGGCTGGGAGGCCGCACCCGAGGCCCCCGCGGGCGTCGAGCAAATCAAACAAAAGGGATAATCGGCCCGGATCGCAATTCAGCGGACCTGGCCTGATCCGTGTTCGGCCTCAGGCACCCAGATCGATCAAGGCGATGCCGAGTTCCGGACGTTTCCTGCGGCGCAGGTGGCCAGGCGCTTCCACCAATGTGACTTCGAGTGTCGGCCGAACAATGCCTTCGAGCAGATGTCCGCCCCGAGTCGTGCCGTCGCGCAATCCGAGCACCGCGTGGATGTGAAGGCTGGGCTTGCCGTCGTCGCCGATCGCGACATCGCCGATCACGCTGAGCACCTCGCACTGTTCGCGGACCGGGATTTTGCGAAAAGTCTTTTCCCCAAAGTCGAACCAGCCGACGGTCGCCGTTTCGAAGGCGCCGAGCGCGGTCAGCGAGGCGCCGCCAATGTCCTGATCGACTGCGAAAGAGGTAAGCGCCGCGAACGCTTCCTCGCCGGGATCAAGCACCACCACGAACGTCCTTTGTCCGGCGCTTTCGGCGACGAGCTGCGATTTCATGACTTCACTCCAGACGCTGTGTCGGCTTTGCCGGTTTCCTGTTCGATCGGGTTTGAACGGAAAGCTGGCCCGTGAGTTCCGAAGGGGTGGGTTGGTTTGGAACTCCTGAAGCCGAAGTTCGAATCCAGAGCTGTCCCTGTCGCGATCGCCTGGTCCGAAATCGTTCCGCACCGCTGCGATATTCAGTTCGGCCGAGCGCTTACACGGAGTGTTTTCATGCCTGGGCGCGTCCATGCTTCCTCGATGCGCCTTCGGAACAAGATCGCGCAGGAAACATTGTTCCCCGCAGGCTATCTCAGGGAGCGGACGTGACGCCAAGTGAAATCATCGTCAGGCATGCGCTGACGCCGCGTAAGTTCTGGATTGGTCTTGGCCGTGCCTTTGCCGGAGCGTTGATCTTCGCCGTCCCGGTACTGATGACCATGGAAGCTTGGGCGCTGGGCTTTCACCTTCACCCACTGCGGCTCGCCCTGTTCCTCGCTGTCACTTTGCCAATGCTGGTGCTGCTGCACAAGTACGGAGGCTTTCGCCAGACGGTGGCGCTCCGCGACCGCATCGCCGATGCTTTTGTGGCCATACTTGTGGCCGCTGTGGCGGCTACTGCGGTGTTTTTTATTTTCGGCATCGTGACCGTCGAAATGCCGCTACGGGAGGTGATTGGCAAAATAGCGGTGCAGGTTGTCCCAGGCAGTCTCGGAGCATCTTTGGCACGCGCTCAGCTTGGCCCGAGTTCGTTGGAGGAGGAGGACATTCCCGAGCCCGGCTACACCGGAGAGCTGTTCCTGATGGTGGTCGGAGCGCTGTTTCTATCGGTGAACATCGCGCCAACGGAGGAGGTCGTCCTCATCGCTTACAAGATGCACCCCTGGCAGGAAATCGCTCTGGTCGTGGTCACCCTCGCTCTCATGCACGCCTTCGTCTATGAGTTCGAATTCCGCGGCTCGCACAGTCCCGAACCAGGCGCTGGATTCGCCAGCATTTTCTTTCGCTATGCGATCGTCGGCTATGTCCTGGTGATGCTTGTGAACCTTTATATCCTGTGGACCTTCGGCAGGACCGATGGCGCCGGCTTTTCGGAAACACTCAGTGCAGTGGTGGTTCTGTCGTTTCCCGGCGCGCTCGGGGCGGCGGTTGCGAGGCTCATTCTGTGACAAAGAACCCCGCAAAAGGCGACAAGCAACAGAAGCAGCCGTCCGACAACAAAAGAATGACACGCAAACCCGGGACTTCGGTCACGGAATGGGTCGTGGCGGGGATAAGCTCCGTAGCCCTGCTTGCCGTGCTCAGCTATCTTGTCGTTGATGGCTTGAGCGAGCGCGATGGGACCGCCCGGATTGTTGTGCTGCCGCTCGCGGTCGCGGCCACCGAGGGCGGCTACGTGGTCGAGTTCGCTGCCGCAAACAGAGCGGGGAAATCAGTTGCTGCTGTCGAAATCAAAGGTGAACTCCGCAATGGCGATGAGGTCGTCGAGGAAAGCAGCGCTACGCTCGACTATGTCCCACAGGAATCCCAACGGAAGGGCGCGTTGATCTTTCGTCGTGATCCCGAGGCCTATGACCTGCGCCTCTTTGCTAGTGGATACAGCGAACCCTGACCAGTCGGAAACACCACCGATGAGATGGAACTCGGCATGGATGACGCGGTCAACCCGGCCACTGCTTCGCCCTGCTGTAAAAGCGACATGGATGCTGTAAAAGCGACATCGCTGCAGCAGAATCAACATGGCCCGTGCCTTCGAGGATAATGTGCATGGGCGATCCTTTCGCTCCCTATTCCTCCGGGGCGGTGGCAGGAGCCGTATAACGGCGACGTACCGCATCCAGAACGTGCTTGCGGCTTTCCTGCGCCGAGAGCATTTCGTCCTTTTCCGCCTCGGCGGTCTCGCGCGCCAGCTCCTTGTCCCTGATCTGTCGGCGAAACCATTCGGAATAGTCGCCGGCGCGCAGGTGATGCTCCCAGGTCCTGTCGTCGATGCCCTCGGCGATCTGAGCGAAGATCATCAGGTTGTGGGCCCGCAGGTTCATCGCGTTGTCGGGACCTCTGAAATAGAAGCTGCCGGCCTCGTCGAGTTGACCCTCCGCATATTTGCGGCTGTGACGCTTGAGCGACTGACGCGGCTCGATCGCTTTGACCATGGCAATTTTCTTGCGGGCTTGCGGCCGCCAGAACAGCACCCGCTCGCCTTCTGGCGAGGGAATATCCTTTGGCGGCTTGGTGTCCGTCTCCTGACAAAAGGCCTTGATGACATCTTTGGCCTTGGGCCCGAGCGCAATAACGGCAGTGACCAGACGCAGGGCGTCGGTCGAGATCGCTTCCGGATGAACGGTGATCAGGACAGTGCCTGGCAATTCCAACGATAGAATGGCGCGGGTGTCGTCGCGCCTCTTGGGCAGAAGATGATGCGCCTCATCGATGACCAGCCAATGTGGCCTCGCCGTACGGTAGCGGATACTGCCAAGACCGGGGAGCAGATCGGCAAAGAAGTCTGGTCGCTCATTGACCCGCAACGCCAGTCCATTGACGACCACATTCGTGTCGGGCTTTTCGATCAGGTCGAGCACTTGTGCCTTTGTCGGTTCGCTTGAGCCGTCGCCTATCCGGACGGCGCCTTCGAGCCCATCGTAGTCGCCCTCCGGGTCGAAAACGCAGAACTGAAATCCGTGCTCGACGAAGCGTTCCGTCAATGCGGTGGCCAAGGTGGATTTGCCGATGCCGGAGCTTCCGGCGATCAGAACCGTATCGGTCGGCGTCAGATAGACTTCGTCGCTGCCGACCGAGCCGAGAAGGATGGCGTCACGGCGTTTTCGGACAAATTCCCGATCACGCTTTATCAGTTTTTCGATCAGTTCCTCGACGCCTTTTCCACGCGCGCCGCGCGTTACGAGATCCGCTGTGTCCTTAACCGCCGCAAGTGCATTCTCGACGGCGACGCTGCAGCCGCAGGCCTGCAGGAACGCATGGTCGTTTTCAGCATCGCCAATACCGACCACATTGTGTGGCGACAGCTTGAGGTCCTCAAGTGCGGCGGCAAGCCCGGTTGCCTTGTTGATACCGCTCGGCAGGATCATCACCGCGCCCTTGTTGAAGATGATTTCCAGCTCAAGCCCGAGTTCCTTGATGACTTCGAGAACCGTTGCCTGGTGCGGTTCCCAGGTCGCAACGATCGACCGTCCGACTGAAAGCGGCTTGACGCCGCGTTTCTTCAGCTTGGCGACGAACTTGGGCGCCGGCGCCGGGGAAATAGCACGTTCGTCCTCGCTGGCAGGCGTGTAGATCAACGCCCCATTTTCGGCGACGACCTTGTCGAATACGCCAAGCTCGGGAAAAACCCGCTTGAGATCGGGCAGTTCGCGGCCAGTGACGAGGATAAGCTTGCGGCCACTTTCCTTGAACCGTTCGAGGGCTGCAAGCGTCTTTTCAGCTACGATCCCATCGTGCGCCAGCGTGCCGTCATAGTCTGTCGCCAAGGCAATGAAATACATCTGTCGACCATTTAATATCTGAGATCGCCGCTGCCGCCGTCGCATGCGAGAGGTCCCACGACGATCGAGCTGGACGGGCGACGAGCACTCAGTAGCCGCCAATGATCGGCAATATCTCGCCGGTGATGTAACTCGAGCAGTGCGGCGAGGCGAGGAACACATAGGCGGGCGCGATCTCCTCCGGTTGCGCCGGCCGTTTCATCGGCGTGTTTGCGCCAAATTTCGAAACGTCACCGGCTTGCTTGTCCGACGGATTGAGCGGCGTCCACACCGGGCCCGGCGCCACGCAGTTCACCCGAATTCCCTTTTCGATAAGGTTGCCGGAGAGTGCGCGCGTGAAGGCATGAATGCCGCCCTTGGTCATTGAATAGTCGACCAGTTGCTTCGAGCCCTCGATGCCGGTTACGGAGCCGCTGTTGATGATCGCCGAACCAGGTTTCATATGCGGCACGGCCTCCTGCGCCATGTGGAAGTAGCCGTAAAGGTTGGTCTTCAGCGTCGTGTCGAAATGCTCTTGGGTCAGTTCGCTGAAGTCGCGGGAATGGATCTGGAAAGCGGCGTTGTTGACCAGCACGTCGATCCGGCCAAATTCCTTCACCACCTCAGCCACAGCATTGTGGCAGTGGTCGCGTTCGCTGACGTCGGCCTTTATCAGCATACAGCGCCGGCCTTCGGCTTCGACGGCCCTCTTCGTCTCTTCGGCGTCCTTATCCTCGGACAGATAGACGATCGCCACATCGGCGCCTTCGCGCGCATAGAGCACGGCCACGGCTCGGCCGATGCCGGAATCGCCGCCGGTGATGACGGCCACTTTGCCCTCTAGCTTTTTCGATCCGATATAGAATGGCGCGTCATAGAGCGGCGCCGGCTCAATCGCCCATTCGTGCCCGGGCTTCGGCTGGTGCTGTTCGGGAAAGGGCGGCTCGGGATATTTGCGTGCTCCGGCCTGCATGGCGCCTTGTTGCTTGCCGTGAGCCTTCGATTTGTCCTTGGCATCGATGCCGCGCTGGATGTGGCGTTGCTTGGCGGCCTCGCCGGCGGTTTCCGATTTCATCTGCATGGCTGTCTCCTTGGCTTGGAGAAGGGACAACGCACGTCCGGCGAAAAAGTTTACGCGACGGTGTCATTCCTTCGGTAGCGAATCCAAACGCCAGGAAATCGAACGGGGCCTTGCCCAACTGGCAACGAATGACGCGGCCGCACGTTTGGGCACGAGCGGTGTCCGAGAACCTGAAGGCGCGCCAGCCAGGCAGAAGGTAGTCCGAGGCTGGTGACCTAAAGATTTCCCGCTTCTCGGCCGTACAGGCGATCTTGTCACCGGATCGCGCCAAGGGAGAGGAACATGGCTGAACGTCACACCAAACCAAACGGGCCGGATCTGGTCGCGGGCATCGCGTTATCCGACCTTGCCGATGGCGCAAAGCTCCTCGGCCATTGCCGCGATGAGCAGGTGCTGCTGGTGCGCAGCGGGACCGAGGTCTTCGCCACCGGGGCGACATGCACACATTATGGCGGGCCGCTCGTCGACGGTCTTGTGGTGGAAGACACCGTCCGGTGTCCCTGGCATCACGCGTGCTTCGATTTGCGGACAGGCGAAGCCTTGCGCGCCCCTGCTTTCAGTCCACTCGCTTGCTGGTCGGTGGAACAACGCGATGATCGGATATTCGTGCGCGAGAAGCGCAAACGGACGGCACCGAAGCAGCGCAATGGAAGCTCCGGCCAGGTTCCAGAGAAAATTGTCATTGTCGGTGGCGGCGCAGCCGGTTTCGCGGCGGCAGAAAAACTGCGGCGCGAACAGTATCAAGGTAGCATTGTCATGCTCAGCAACGACGAAGCGCCGCCCGTTGATCGGCCCAATCTTTCCAAGGACTACCTCGCCGGCAAAGCACCGGAGGATTGGATTCCGCTCCGCGGAGAAAACTTCTATTCGAAGAACGATATCGACCTGCGCCTCAATGTGAACGTCGCCAGCATCGATGCACGTTCTGGCGAAGTTGTGCTCGCCGACGGGGCCCGGACTGCCTACGACAGGCTACTCCTGGCGACAGGAGCCGAACCGGTTCGCCTGACTATACAAGGCGCCGACCAACCACACGTTCTCACATTGCGCTCGTTCGCAGACTGCAAGGCGATCATCGCGCGAGCCAAAACTGCGCGCCGAGCCATCGTTCTTGGCGCCAGTTTCATTGGTCTGGAGGTTGCCGCGGCCCTGCGCTCGCGCGAGATCGAAGTTCATGTCGTGGCGCCGGAAAAACGGCCCATGGAACGGGTCCTGGGTCCGCAAATGGGCGATTTCATCCGCGCCCTCCATGAGGAGAATGGTGTCGTGTTCCATCTCGAGGACACCGCCAGCAGCATCGACGGCAGCAAGGTGAAACTGAGCAGTGGCGATACGCTGGCGGCGGATTTCGTCGTCGTCGGCATCGGCGTGCGACCGCGGATAGGGCTTGCCGAAACGGCGGGGCTCATCCTTGACCGCGGGGTCGTCGTGAACTCCTTTTTGGAGACGAGCGCACCAGGCATCTTCGTGGCCGGCGACATTGCGCGGTGGCCAGATCCTCACAGTGGCGAGAGCATTCGGGTCGAGCATTGGGTGGTTGCCGAGAGGCAGGGGCGAACCGCGGCCCTCAACATGCTCGGCCATCGCGAGAAATTCGTCGCCGTGCCGTTCTTCTGGAGCCAGCATTACGATGTTCCCATCAACTATGTCGGCCATGCCGCGCAATGGGACGAGATCGTGGTCGATGGAGACATCATTGCCAAGGATTGCCTGCTCCGCTTCAAGCGCGAAGGGCGCACGCTGGCTGTCGCTTCGATCTTCCGCGACATCGAAAGTCTAGGGGCCGAGGTGGAAATGGAGCGCCAAATGACCTAGCGAGCGCCCCGCCTTCCGTGGCGATCAGCATTCAATTGCGCTTCCTGACTGGAGCTCGCGCGCAATGATCCAGTCGGTTGCCGCCGCGAGATCGGCGACGGTTGCGGTCGGGCGCGGATCAAACCGTTTCTCATCGCCCTGCCGGTATTTACCTGTCCGCACCAGCAATGCGCCCGAAAGTCCGGCCCGCAGTGCGCCAGCTATATCGGCCTCGGCGTCGTCGCCAACCATGATCGCCTGATCCGGCGGACAGCCCATGCTTGCCAGCGCCGACAGAAAGAATGCCGGCGAGGGCTTGCCAAGAACGATTGCGCGCTTCAGGGAGGCAAATTCCAATGCCGCGACGAATGGCCCTGCATCGAGGCTGAGCCCGCCGTCAGCGTCCCGAAACGTCCGGTTGGTGGCAAGGGCCAGCAATTCGGCCCCCGCGCTCAGCTCGCGGAACGCGTCATTCAACGCCGCATAGGTGAAGGCGTCTCCGGCATCGCCGACGATGACGGCGCGCTCGTCGCGATCCGGCAGTTCGCAAAAATCCGGCGCAAGGCCGGGGTGAACCAACAAGTATGGCGCACGGCCATTGCGAAGCAGCCATTCGCGAGCAGCGTGCGCCGGCGTGAGAACATCTGCCTTGGTAACGGTGAGTCCCATCGCCTCCAGACGTTCGAGGACCCTCTGTTTCGACGAGCGCGTGGTATTGCTTACGAAGCGTACGGCCAGACCGGCCTGGCGCAAACGCGCGACGGCGTCGATCCCGCCTGGCATGGCGGTCTCGCCATCATAGAAGACGCCTGCGAGGTCCAGCAGTACACCCCCCTTGTCATCGGTCCAGCATGACCACGAGTCCGCCAAGCGTCAAATCCGGAACAAGGCCATGGTTGTTCCTTACCGACGGTCACTGCCACCATTCGGGGAAGGCCGTGCGTGCGGCTTCGGCCAGCGTCGCGATCTCCTCGTCGGGAACCGAGCTGTAAGGCCAGAGCAGTCGCGGGCCAAGCGGGGCCCAGCCGCCGGCCGCGGCCATCGCCTTGTCGAGCGCCGCATCGCTGACATCGTAGCGAGCGCGAAAAGGCAGTACGTGGCTGGCGAGAAAGGCCTGGATGCGCGCCTCGACCTCGGCAGCGGCTGCGATGTTGGTGCGGATCGTCTGCCACCAAATCACCGCCCCCTTGGGGTTGAGGCAGGCAACATTGGAATAGCTGCCGTGGGCGCCCTGGGCAAATCCCGCCGCCAGCGTGTGGCCGGGCACGAAGACCGAAAATCCCGGCAGTTCGCGGCGCATGTCGGCGTACCAGCTGGCGTCGCCGCCCGGCAGCTTGGCGCCGACCAGCGACGGCACGGCTGCACGCAGCCTGGCGATGCCTTCGAGCGTCAGACGGCGCTTGGCGTGCGGTGGATTGTAGAGCACCAGCGGCATGTCGGGCGCAGTCTCGCAAAGACCGCCGACGAAGCGCATGACCTCGTCGTCGCTGGGCGGCCACCAGTCGGGCAAGGTGAATTGCACCGCCGCCGGGCGAAGCGCCGACACGCGCACCAGCCGCTCGCGCGCGACGCGCGGATTGGTCTGGCTGATGCCGATCTGGAAGGGCAGGCGCGCGCGGCCGGCTATCGCGGCCACCAGGTCGCTAAGACGGTCGAATTCGGGTTCGGTCTGGCAGTGGAATTCGCCGGCCGTGCCGTTGGAATAGATGCCATCGAGACCTGATGCACAGAGCCGTGCGATCGTCTCTTCCGTCGCCTGCCAGTCGATTGCTCCGAGATCATCGATGGCCAGCATCACCGCGCCCCAGACGCCGCGCGGCGCGTGTGCAGGCAAGTGGCTCAGGTGATCGTCGAGCTCAGCGCGCACCGGCGATCTCGTGCTCGCGCCGGGTCTCGTTCGACGCAAAGGCGGCCTCGATGATGGCGATGATCTTGCGACCATAGGCACCGTCGACCGGCACCGGCTTGTCGTCCGCAATCGCATCGCGCATTGCCGTCCATTCGCGCACCAGCGCGTTATGCATCCAGTTCGGCTCGAACGAGCCGGGCAGGTCGGTCCAGGTGGTATCGCGCCCCAGCATCGTGCCGCGGTCCATGTCGATGCGCAGCGTTCCCTGCTCGCAGACCAGGTCCATGGCGTAGCTGGTCGCCCCATTGCGATAGCCGACGCTCTGCACCTGGCCGAGCCCGCCGCCGGCGAAGCGCAGTCCGAGCAAGGCGGTGTCGTCAGCTTCCTGGTCATGGAACTTGGCGCCGAGCATGGCGCTCACCGACACGACATCGTCATCCATCAGCCAGACCAGGCGGTCGAGCGCATGAATGCCGGCCGTCAACAGCATGCCGCCGCCGGTTGTCTCGCGCAGATGCCAGACGCGGCGATTGTGCTCCATCCAGAGCTTAATGATCCAGCTCGATCCGATGAGCGGCCGGCCGAGCGCTCCTTCCTCCAGCATTTGCCGGGCTGCCATGCAGGGCAGGGCGAAATGCATGAGATGAGCGATCATCAGCTTGACGCCACCGGCGGCCACGGCGGCGTTGATCGCATCGCAGGCCGCCGCCGTCGGCGCCATCGGTTTTTCCAGCATGACGTGCTTGCCGGCCTTTGCTGCACCGATCGCCATTTCGGCATGGAGATGGTGAGGGCTGGCGATGAGGACAGCGTCGACATCCTTGTCGTCCAGCAGCTTGCGCCAGTCGGTGTAGCCGCGACCACCGTGCTCGCTGGTGAAGGCGGCGAGGGCGTCGTTATTGCCGCGGCACGATGCGACGAGTTGCAGGCCGTGCACTTCCTTGATTGCCCTCGCATGGGCCGCGCCGAAATCGCCCGCTCCGATAATGCCTATTCCAATCATCGTCCTGCCTTTTCATACGCGGCGTCGATCAGCGACATCGCCGCAACATAGTCATCGATCGAAATCGCCGGCGGCGCTTTTCGGGCCAGCCGGTCGAGCGTGTCGCTCATGCATAGCCGGTAGCGTGTCGCCGGCAATTCGATCGGCAAGTCGACGATAGCGCCATCGTCCAGCGTCGCACAGATGGCGCGGTCTCCATAGTCGATGAGGGTCGCATTCTCACTGACGATGCGCCATTCGAAGTCGCCGCCGGGGCGCATAGACGCGAAAGTGTATCCTGCCTCGACGACGAATAGCGCTCCGGCAGCGTCTTCCAGCACAAGCAGCGCATGGTCCTCGACCGAGGCGCGGTGAATGCGGTTCTCGATCGAAACGGCTTTCAGCCCAAGCCCGCCGGTTGCCAGGCCGAGCGCGGCATTGACGCCGTGTATGCCGAGGTTCCTCAGCGCGCCGCCGCCACCGATCGCCGGATCCACCACCCAGGCGACGCCGTCGGCCGCATAACGCTGCGGCGGGCCATTGACCAGCCGGAACTGGCAATGCGCAACCGCTCCGGCGCGGCCTTGCTGGCGCAGCCGTTCAAAGGCAGTGACGGCCGGCCCAAAGCGGTTGGGCAGGGGAACACTGACAAAGGCCTGGTGCTGCCTCGCCAGGTCGCGCAGCCCGGCCAACGCTCCGGTGCTGCTCGCCGCCGGCTTTTCCAGGATCAGCGGTATGCCGGCTTCGATGACGACCCGCGCCCGCGCCGGTACTGTCGAAGGATGTCCCATCAGCAGGACCACGTCCGGCGGGCTGGAGAGGATTTCCGCAAAATCCGCAATGAACGGCAATTGGTGACGCGTCGCGAAGGCGCGCGCATGCTCCGCGTCCTCATCCCAGATGCCGGCAATCTCAGTGCCACAAGAATGTGCAGCGTCGAGATGCATTTCGGCGTGCCAATGGCTTGAGCCAGCCAGAACCATCTTCATTTCGTTGACGTATCCTCCCGCTTGCAGGATATCCTACAAGTCGCTATGCTACAAGCATCGACCGTTTTGCAATGTGCCATCGGGCGCAATTGCAGCGGCGCTGGGAGCAAAATGTCGGAACCCAAATCGATCTCGGAACCCAAATCCATGTCGGAACCCAGGTCGATCGAACCGCTGAGCCGACCGCCGCTGCTTCACGTCAGCGTGCAGGAGAGCCTCAGGACCTATATCCAGAGCAACAAGCTCAAGGCGGGGGATCCCTTGCCTCCAGAGACCTTCCTGGCGCAGCGGCTCGGCGTCGGCCGCAACTCGGTGCGCGAAGCGATCAAGGCGCTGGAGTCGATCGGCATTCTGGAGACGCGTCGCGGCATCGGCGTGTTCGTCAAGGAATTCTCGTTCAAGCCCTTGCTGGATAATTTGGCATATGGCCTGCAGGATTCGTTGCGCGATGTGGAAGAGCTGCGCGAGATCCGCCGCGTCCTTGAAACCGGCCTGATCGCCAAAACCATCGAGATGATCAGCGCCGAAGACATCGCCGCGCTGCGCCAGCTGACCGAAAGCATGCGGCGGCGCGCCGAGCGCCAGGAGAGCTTTGCCGAAGAGGACCAGCAATTCCATCAGCTGCTGTTCCGTTGCCAGAACAATCACATGCTGAGTGCGCTGATCGACATCTTCTGGGTGGCGTTCAACAAGGCCTCGAACTTCACCAGCCTCGACAATCCGACACCGCTGGCGACGTGGCGCGACCATCACGAGATTGTCGAGGCCGTCGCCGCCAAGGATGTCGACCGGGCGCGCGAACGCCTCGACGACCACTATAGGGGGATTCAGCAAGTCATCGCCAAAAACCGAACCACCTGACCCAACGCCGAACTACCTGACAATGCCAAGGGAGGAAACCATGCGCATCAAGACTATCGCTCGTCATCTGGCCATCACCGGACTGCTGCTCGGCGGCCTGGCCACCAGCGTCCAGGCACAGGACGACAAGACCATAACCGGGGGCTTCGACGTCGGCCCCGGCGGCTTTCCCAAGAATTTCAACCCGCTGGCTGCGACCGGCGGTTTTACCTGGCTCAGCACCTATTTTGAACCGCTGGTCATCTACAACGCCGATCTGACCGAACTCGAAGGCGATCTGGCCAAGGACTACAAGGTCAGCGACGACCAGCTGACCTATACGTTCAACCTTGCCCAAGAGAGCTGGCACGACGGCAAGCCGTTCACATCCAAGGACGTCAAGTTTACGCTTGAACTCGCCAGGAACAAAGCATCCGGCAGTTTGTTTGCCGCGCGTCTCGGCGACATCGCGTCGGTCGACGCGCCGGACGACCGCACCGTAGTCGTCAAACTGTCGAAGCCCAACGGCTCCTTCCTGTCCATTCTCTCGCAGGTGATGATCCTGCCGGAGCATGCCCTGGCCGGGATGCCACCAGAAACGCTGGCCACAAGCACCTGGTGGTCCACCACGCCGGTCGGCACCGGTCCCTTCAAATTCAATCGCTATGTCAGCGATCAATATGTCGAGCTGGCCGCGGATGACGACTATCGCGGCGGCAAGCCGAAGGTCGATGTGCTCATCAACCGCTATTTCGAGAGCCCGGCGGCGGCCGTTGCCGCGCTGCGCGCCGGCGAAATCCAGTTCACCTATGTCGAGCCCGACGACGCGGTATCCTTCAAGAGCGACAGCAATTTCAAGGTGATCGAGGGCGCTTCTTATGTGGTCAACTACATCGGCCTCAACCAGAAGGTCGAGCTCTTTAGGGATGTTCGCGTCCGCCAGGCGATCATGTACGCGATCGATCGCAATGCCATCATCGAGAGCCTCTATGGCGGCGCGGCCAAACCGGCCAACTGCGGCTACGTCGCGCCGCATCTGCTCCCCGAAGGCCTCGAACCCTATGCCTACGATCCGGCAAAGGCCAAGGCTCTGCTTGCCGAGGCGGGCTGGGACAAGATCAACGGCGACAAACCCATCACCTTGCTGACCTACTACGGCTCGCCGCAAGCGGCCAATGTGATGGCCGCCATCCAATCGATGCTGGCCGAGGTCGGGATCAATGTGGTGCCGCGCGTCGTCGATACGCCGACCTATAACGGCATCGTCTACAAGGAAGGTACGCCGGACTGGAACGCGTTTCCGATGGTCTATGCCGGCCTACAGAACGGTCCGAATCCGGCCGGCATCAGCCCGGGTCTCAATAAGTCCCAGATTCCGCCGGCAGGCTTCAACACCATGCGCATCGAGTTCGACGATTTGAGCGCTGCATTGGACGCCGCGCTCGGCCAGACCGATCCGGCCAAGATCGATCAATCCTGGCAGCAAGTCTGCAAGGTGATGAACAAGGATGTGCCCTGGGCCACATTATGGGTGGCCAACCGCTATGGCGTGGCCTCCAACAAGCTGCGTGACTTTGTCTGGACGCCGGCGCCGGCCGGCGGTCCTTATGCGGCTCACCCAGAACGCTGGGACATCCAGTAAAACGCTTGGCGGGCCACTCCAGGCCCGCCTTGCAAGGAGCCGGCCTGATGCCGGCTCCGCTCACCCACTACGGACAGCCAATGCTGAGTTTCATTGCCCGCCGCAGCGCTACAGGACTGTTGATGCTGGTCGCTCTGAGCGTCCTCATCTTCATCCTTTTGCGACTGGCGCCCGGCGATCCGATCGACGCGTATATCAATCCGTCCAGCCCGATGTCTGCTTCCGACCTCGAAGTCCTGCGCGACCGGCTTGGGCTCGATCAGCCGCTTCCCGTGCAATACCTCGCCTGGCTTCGCGCTGCGCTCAGCGGCGACTTCGGCTATTCGATCCAGCGCAGCGGCGTTGCCGTGCTGCCGCTGGTCATGGAGCGCATCGGCCCAACCGCGCTGCTGATGGGCACGGGCCTGGCCATCGCCGTCGTGCTCGGCATTTCCGCCGGCATCTTCAGCGCCGTCCGCCGTAACGCGCTGCCCGACATCATGCTGTCGGTGGTTGCTTTCGTCGGCATCTCCAGCCCGGCTTTTCTGACGGCACTTCTCGGGCTGTACTTTTTCTCGGTGCTGCTGCGTTGGGCGCCATCAGGCGGCATGCAGACCGCCGGCGCACCTTTTTCCGTATCGGACGTGCTCGCGCACCTCGTCTTGCCCGCCTGCCTGCTGTCCATCGGACACGCCGCGTTGATCATGCGCTACATGCGCGTGTCGCTGCTGGAAGTGCTCAACCAGGACTATGTGCGGACCGCGCGTGCCAAGGGAGTGCGCGAATTCTGGGTGATCATCAAGCACGCGACCCGCAATGCGCTTTTGCCGGTTATCACTCTGATCGGGTCGACGGTCGGCATCGCGATCGGCGGCGCGATCTTCCTCGAAAGCGTGTTCAACTGGCCGGGTATGGGGCTGCTGCTGGTCAACGCGGTAGGCACACGGGATTACCCGGTGATCATGGGCGCCACTCTGGTAATCGGCATCTGCGTCATTCTGGTCAATCTCCTGACCGACATCGTCTATGCCGTTGTCGACCCGCGCATTCAGGTGTCGTGATGGCAATCACCGCGCCAGATCCGATAGTCGACTCGACAGCCGTGCTGCAAATCAAAGGACCGCTCCGCCGCGCGCTCGACCGCTTCTTTGAAAATCGTGCGGCGCGCGCCGGTCTGTTTATCGTTATCCCTATCCTGCTGGCGGTTTCGACCTATCGTTTATGGTGGCCGTTCAGCCCCAACGTCATCGATCTCAGGGCGATCAACAAGGGACCGTCCGCCATTCATTGGCTAGGCAGCGACGGCGTTGGCCGTGACGTCATGGCCAGGCTGATGCAAGGCGGGCGGATCTCGCTGCTGGTCGCCGTCTGCTCGGTCGCCATCTCGATCGTCATCGGCTTCCTGGTCGGCGCCATAGCGAGCTTCGGCGGGCGTCTCGTCGACGGCACGGTGATGCGCTTCGTCGACCTCGCAATGACGCTGCCGCCGGTGATCTTCCTGCTCGTGCTCGCTTCGATTGCCGGCACCGGCATTGCGCCGACCATCCTGGTGATCTCGCTGCTCTCATGGCCGGTGCTGTCGCGCATGGTGCGCGCCCGGCTGCTCGAGCTGCGCGAGCGTGACTTCGTCGTCGCCGCCCGAGGCATGGGGGCGGGGCTGCCGCACCTCCTGTTCCGTCACGGCCTGCCGAACTGCATCGACATTCTTGTCGTCTACGCCACGCTGCAGATCGCCAACGCCATCCTGCTCGAAGCCGGCCTTTCCTTCCTCGGCCTCGGCATCGCGCCGCCCGAAGCCAGCTGGGGCAACATGCTCAATCTGGCCCGCTCCACCGTCGTGCTCGAACAATATCCCTGGCAATGGATGTTTCCCGGCGCCGTGCTCGTGCTCACCGTCCTGGCCATCAACTTTATCGGCGATGGCCTGCGCGATGCATTCGACCCCCGTTCCGATCTCAACTGACCTGAAGGTTTTTCAAAATGCCCCTGTTTACCGGCGTCGTGCCACCTGTCGTCACCCCGCTCCTTTCCGATTTCAGTGTCGACTTCCCGTCGTTCACCCGGACGATCGAAAACCTGCTCGACGGCGGCGTTCACGGGCTGTTCGTGCTCGGCTCGACCAGCGAGGTGGTCTTCCATGACGAGGCCGGCCGCAGAGCGATCATCGAGCATGCGGTCAGGGTCAACAACGGCCGCGTTCCGATCTTCGCCGGGGTCATCGACCCGACGACCGATCGTGTCATCAACCACGCCCGGATAGCCAGATCGGCCGGCGCTGACGCCGTCGTGGTCACCGCGCCGTTTTATACCCGCACCAGCCAGCCCGAGATCGGCGATCACTTCCGCTATATCAAGGACGCGGTCGACATCCCCATCATCGCTTACGACATTCCGGTCTGCGTCCATGTCAGGCTGGAGCGTAAGACCACCGTCGGCCTTGCCAGCGAGGGCGTTATCGCGGGGATCAAGGATTCCAGCGGCGATGACGGCAATCTGCGTTATGTGCTCAAGGACATGGCCAACGATCCGGATTTCTTCGGCATGACCGGGTCCGAGATACTGGTGGACAGCGTGCTGGCCATGGGCGCGCATGGCGTCGTGCCGGGCCTCGCCAATGTCGACCCACACGGTTACGTCAAGCTGTGGAACCTGATGCAGGCTGGTCAGCACGCCGAAGCCCGCCTGGAGCAGGAACGGCTGCTGAAGCTGTTCGAGATCGTCTGGATCTCGCTCGGCCGGACAAGCGCCGGCTCGGCCGGCGTCGGCGCCTTCAAGACTGCGATGAAAAGCCTCGGCATTGTCGCATCCAATACCATGGCGCGGCCGCAACGCAGCTTGAACGACGAGGAAACCGCAAAGGTCGAAATCATCCTTCGCGACGTCGGATTGCTGCGCTGACCGTGGACGCTCCGATTCTCTCGATTTCCGGTCTGCGGGCGGTGTTCCGTATCGCCGGACGCGACATCGCCGCAGTGCAGGACGTCGATCTGACGATCGGATCGGGTGAAACGGTCGCGCTCGTCGGCGAGTCCGGATCGGGCAAATCCGTCACCAGCCTGTCGATCATCGGCCTGTTGCCGAAGAAGATCGGACACATCGCCGAGGGATCGATCGCGCTGCGCCGCAGGGACGGCACAGTCACCGAGCTGACCGGCCTCGATCCCGAGTCGCTGCGCAAGGTGCGCGGCAACGACATCGGCATGGTGTTCCAGGAGCCGATGACCAGCCTCAATCCGGTCTACACGATCGGCGAACAGATTGCCGAGCCGATCCGCATCCATCTCGGCAAGTCGCATCGTGATGCCGCCGCCGACGCCGTGCGGTTGCTGGCTCAGGTCGGCATTCCCGATCCCGATCGGCGGGCGCGGCAATACCCGCATGAGCTGTCGGGAGGGATGCGCCAGCGCGCTACCATCGCCATGGCCTTGTCCTGCAATCCGACCTTGCTGATCGCCGACGAGCCGACCACCGCGCTGGACGTCACCATCCAGGCCCAGATTCTCGACCTGCTGGCCGAGCTGCAGGCGCAACGCGGCATGGGTATTCTATTCGTCACGCACAATCTCCGCGTCGTTGCCGAGATCGCCGACCGGGTCGCGGTGATGTATGCCGGGCGCATCGTGGAATCGGGTCCGGTGAGCGAGGTGTTCACCCGTCCGCGCCATCCCTACACCGCGGGGCTGATGCGTTCGGTGCCACGGCTTGGCCAAGCCACCAAGCTGAAGGCAGCAGGAACGCCGCTTCCGACCATCGCCGGCAATGTTCCGTCGCTGGCCCTGCTGCCCAAGGGCTGCTCTTTCGCGCCGCGTTGCGCCATGGCTGTCGATGCCTGCCGCGCTGCGGTACCGCCACTGTTCGCGGCGACGTCGACCCAGCAAAGCCGTTGTTTGCGCTGGGAGGATCTCTGACAGTGGACGCCCCCTTCCTTTCGGTCAGGCACCTGACCAAGCATTTTGCGCCGACGGCGTTCTCGCGCGGTCCCGTCGTCAGGGCGCTGGAAGATATTTCCTTCGATATTGCGCGCGGCCAGGTGGTCGGTCTCGTCGGCGAATCCGGGTCAGGCAAGACCACGATCGGCCGCTCGGTGCTGCGTCTCATCGAACCGACCTCCGGCGAAATCAGCTTTGGCGGCGTCGATATCACCAAGCTGAGCGCCGGCCCGCTGGCTCGCCAGCGCCGCAAGATGCAGTACATTTTCCAGGATCCGTTCGCCAGTCTGTCGCCGCGCATGACCATCGGGCAGATCCTGACCGAAGGCCTGGATCTTCAGGGTATCGGCAACAGGCCCGAGCGACGGGCGAGAGCCGAGAAGGCACTTGCTGCGGTTGAGCTGCCAGTCGATGCCTATGACCGCTACGCCCACGAATTTTCGGGCGGGCAGCGTCAGCGCATCGGCATCGCCCGGGCGCTTACGCTCGAACCCGAATTCATCGTCGCCGACGAGCCGGTCTCTGCTCTCGATGTCTCCATTCAGGCGCAAATCATAAATCTTTTGCGCGACCTGCAGGTCCAGCTCGGCCTGACCATGCTGTTCATTTCGCACGACCTGGCCGTCGTCGAATATATCTGCGACACGGTGATCGTTCTCTATCTCGGGCGCATCATGGAAGTTGCACCGGCGGCCGCGCTCTATGCCCGGCCGCAGCATCCCTATACGCGCGCGCTGCTTTCGGCCATTCCGTCGCTCGACCCGCTGGCCAGGCAAGACCGGCAGGTGCTGAAGGGCGACATTCCAAGCCCTGCAAATCCGCCAACCGGGTGTGTTTTCCGAACCCGCTGCCCGGTTGCCCTCGACGCCTGCGCCGGCATTGTCCCGCCGCTGAGGGCAACGTCCGATGGCCATCTGAAGGCCTGCATTCGCGACGACGTCGGCTAGCACTCACTCGATACCCGCGCGCGCGGAAATTGAGCTACTTGTCTTTCCAGAAATCGGCATGGAGTTGCGCCGCTTCATCGGCAAGCAGCGGGCCGACGACTTCAGTCGGACGCTGCCCAGCTTCGAAGACGATCGTGCAGGGCAGGTCGAGTGTGGGATTCTCGACGTGTGCACCCGTCAATCCCTTGACGTCATGTTCGCTCAGCCCAAAGACGACCCGTCCGATGCCCGCCCAATAGATTGTCCCGGAGCACATCGCGCAAGGTTCGGCCGAAGTGTAGAGTGTGCAGGAGGCCAGCTTTTCGAGACTGAAATTCATCCCCGCCCACGAAGCCAGCAGCCTTTCGGCATGAGCGGTGCGGTCGCCCCCTCCGGATTTGTAACCGTTGAGTTGCTCGCGCAACACATTGCCGTCTTTGTCAGCGAGGAGCGAACCAAAGGGATGTTCGCCGGCATCGCGGGCCTTGCGCGCGACATCGAACGCCTGACGGAGCAGGCGCTCATCATAGGGGCGTTGTGGCATCGGCAGATCCTCCGGCAGCGCCGTTTGATCATAGTGCCGAACAATCCGCCGACTCAAGTCGGCAGATTCAGCTCGGCGATGAGTGGCGGAACAGCGTCGCCGCTGCTCTGTTCTTTGTTCCGTCAGCCATTGTCCCGTCTCGGACGGACCAGATCAGAATGTTCTCATCAATCCTCGTCATCCTGCCGCGGCCCGAATTAAACGCACGGATCGATCCGTTCGAGCTTGACGTTCGGCTGTTCAAGGGCTGACTGCGGGAGGATGAGGACTACTAGGCTTGCGTAAGCCATTTGGGCCTGGGAACAGCCCGCAGAAGGCTTTGCGTATATTCGTGGCGAGGCGCGCCGAACAGCGCCGAAGTTTGGCCTTCCTCGACAATCCTTCCATCTTTCATGACCATGATCCGGTCCGCGAAATGGCGCACGATCGGCAAGTCGTGTGTGATGAAAACATAGGAGAGGCTGAGCCTGGTCCTAAGGTCGGCCAGAAGGTCGATCACCTGCGCTTGGATGGAGACGTCGAGCGCCGAAACCGCTTCGTCGCAGACGATCAGTTCCGGCTCGCTCGCAAGCGCGCGTGCAATGGCGATGCGCTGTCGCTGGCCGCCGGAAAACTGGTGCGGGTAGCGGTCGGCATGCTCCGGCAACAGCCCCACCAATTCCAGGAGCTCTGCCACTCGAGTCTTCCACCTGTTCTTCGGCAGAATATCGCGGTGGATCACCCAGGGTTCGGAAATGATCGAATAAACGCGCATGCGCGGATTCATCGATCCGTACGGATCCTGGAAGACCATCTGGACCTTGCGCCGAAACGCCATAAGCCGCTTCTCGTTCATTTCGAAACTTTGCTGATGCGGCCATCGCGATCAGCGAATCCACGGCGTGGCGGCGTTCAGGCTGCGGCTGTCGGCAGGTGATCGCGGACCCACCTGACGATCTGCCCCACCGTCATGGCGCCGGATGTGCGCGCAACCTCCTGTCCGCCATGGAAGAGGATCATGGTCGGGATGCTGCGAATGCCGAGCCTGGCTGCAACGGCCTGCTCCTTGTCGGAATTGAGTTTGATCAGGCGAACACGCGGCTCCAGTTCGCTTGCTGCCGCTTCATATGCCGGCGCCATCGTCTTGCAGGGGCCGCACCACGGTGCCCAGATGTCGACGACAACGGGGAGGCTGCTTCGCTTGACCTGGCGATCGAAGCTCTGTGCATCGACGTCTTCCGGGTGACCCGCGAACAGCTTGGAGCCGCACTTTCCGCATTTCGCGTCCCCGGCATTGCGTGCCGGCGGCAGGCGATTGACCCCGCCGCATTTGCCGCAAACCACCAGATTTTCCTGCGTCATGCCCATTCACCCGTCTTTATGCGCGTCGCCGTCACGATGCTGTCTTGAGGGGAGCACCCTGCGCACAAGCGGCCGCGTCCGAAACGCTCGCTAGCTCTGCGGCGATGTCGGCGAGCTTTCGATCGGCGTCGACCTTGCGCCAGGAGGGCGGGGTGGCCTTTCGCTGCAATTGCCGCGACAAGATATCGACAGTAGCATCGGAAGGACCACCCCGGCGCTCGCTTACCCGTCGCCAAAGAACGAGCGGATCCGCCTCCAGCCAGAATCCGGCGAAAGCAACGTCTCTGCCATTTGCCGCCTTCTCAATGCGGTCGCGATCGGCCGGCCTGTCAAAGACGGCATCGGCGATCACCGAACCACCTTCGGAAAGGATCAGGTCGGCGCGCCATGCCATTTCGCGGTAGACGCGGTCGGACACATCAGGTCGATAAGCCCTGTCCGGAAGCTTCGTCTCGGCCGGCACCCCATGCATCGCTTTGCGGATGCGGTCGCTCTCGATAATGCGGGCGCCGGGCGGCGCGCCGATATGTGCGGCGAGTGCCTCGGCAACGGCCGTCTTGCCGGAACCACTCAAGCCGCCGATAGCGATCAGCCGCGGAGGCCTTGCCTGGAGAAGTGGTCGGGCAAGCTCGAAATAGGATCTAGCTTCGGCAATCAGCACGCCGGAATCGGCACTGCCTTGCTCGATCTGGGTTGCCGTGACATGCGCGCGCACTGCGGCCCGCACTGCCATGAAAAACGGCAGGAGGATGAAGCCGTCCTCGTCGTCTGCTTCGTCGAGGTACCGGTTCATCACCAGGTTGGCGAGTTCCGGAAAGCCGCGGTGCCAAAGATCCATCAGCAGGAAGGCCAGGTCGTAAAGCACATCGATGCTGGCGATCTGGTCATTGAATTCGATGCGATCGAAGAGGCGGGGCTCTCCGTCGAAGAGACAGATGTTGCGCAGATGCAGGTCGCCGTGGCATCGCCGGATCTTGCCTGCCGTCTCCCGCCGGTCGAGCAGTTCGCGATGACGGGCGAGGGCGGTGCGGAAGATCCCGGTGAATGCCTTGATCTCGGCTTCTTCGAAAATATGGCTGGTGGCAAAGCCGGCTTCGTTGATGGCGAGCACGGCTGCCAGGTTCGAGGATCCGCAGCCCTTGTGGATCTCCCGTGTCCCGCGATGATAGCGCACGATCATGCGCGCGACCGCCGTCATCAGCGCAGGCGTCAGTTCGCCGCCGACTGCCATTCGATCGAGCAGCTTCGATTGGTCGAAGCGGACCATCTCGACTGCCGCATCGACCAGTTCACCGCTTCCGTCGAAGGCGAGCTTGCCGCCAGCCTCTCGCGTGATGCGCCGCACACCGAGATAGAGGCCGGGCGCGGTCTTGGAGTTAAGCTCCACCTCCTTCTCGCAGGCGGCGAGCCGCAGGGCCGGGGTCGAGAAGTCGACATAGGGCAGCTTGACAGCTCGCTTGATCTTGTAGGCGCGCTGGCCAACCAGGAAGATACGCGAGATATGGGTTTCGATCGCCTCGACCGGCCCGGTCTCGCCATATGCGGCAGGATCCATCAACATCGCGGCCACGAATGCCTGATCTTCGACGATCATCGGATGCCTCTTTGGTTTGTATCCAACCTGGAATCCGACGAGCGTGGTCGCTGAAATTCCGCGCCATCGGGCCCATACTGCTGCAGCGTCTGGATATAACCAGCCAGGTCGTGGATGCGTTCCGTGGTGCTCTCCGGTGTTCGGACGGTATTTCTTAGCGTCGTCCGGAAGAACGCTGGCGACCCCGCAAAGGCATGTCGCGATCGCCATGTTCCGGCAAGACGCAAATGGGCACGTTGAAACGGATCAAATGATGCACGGCGACGTTCTTGTCTTAGCCCTAGGAACGCGCCGCGCCGTCTCGCTGTTGTTGCAACGACGATTGGGCTTTGGCGCAAGATCGGGAGCAGCCGCCATGGCGTTCAGGACGATACTTACCGTCACGGGACCGAACAAGGGTGACGAGGACCTCAAGCTCGTCGCCGACCTGTGCAGCGAAATCGGCGCCCACCTTGCTGTTCTGGTCGTTGCCATTGCTGCGCCGCCACCTGTCGGAGAGTATGCCGCGGTCGTTTCAGAAGCCTGGCTCGACGAGCGTCGGGCCGACGAGGATCTGTTGAAGAAGCGAACCGCTGCCGTGTCGGCTTTTCTCGCCGGCAGGGCGCCTTCGGCCGATGTCTCCAGCGAATATCCGGAAGCTGGCTGGGCCGACGATACCATCGGCCGCCGTGCCCGCTACGCCGACATTACGGTTGTTGGACCGGAGTTGCTTGCCAATGAAACGCTGAAAAGCAAAGCGATCGAAGGCGCGTTGTTTTCTTCGGGAAAGCCTTTGCTGCTCATCCCCGAGGGGTCGCGACCGACACTGAAGCCGAAACGCGTGCTGATTGCATGGGACGCGCGTCTGGAGTCATCGCGTGCCGTCCGCGAATCCCTCGACCTGTTGCCTAGCGCTGACGAGGTGCACCTTGTCATGGTTGATCCGGTGGCGGACGAATACCGCCACGGGGCGGAACCCGGAGCCGACGCCGCTGCCTATCTCGCGCGGCATGGCGTGAATGTCACGGTCGACCGGCTGCCCAGCCTGGACCATTCAGTCGCCGACGTGCTTCGCAGGCACGCGTTCGACATCGCCGCCGACCTGATGGTGATGGGCGCCTATGGTCATTCCCGGTTGCGCGAGCGCATCTTCGGTGGCGTCACCATCTCGATGATTGAAGATCCGCCAGTGCCGATCCTTATGGCGCGGTAGCCGCCGGCTGCTGTCGCGGACATCGGTCAGTCCGCCGGCCAGAGGCGGGCGATCTCGGGAAATGCTAAGTATTTGTTTTTTCTGGTCGGAGTGGCAGGATTTGAACCTGCGACCCCATCGTCCCGAACGATGTGCGCTACCAGGCTGCGCTACACTCCGTGACCAGACCGCGGGCTTATAGCCGCCGCACTTCGTTCCTGCAAGCGCCAATGGCAGCGCCTCTGTCGCATTTCTTCCGCTTCCGCCCTAACGTCATACAGCTTTCAGTTTGCTGGGGGATAAACACGGCTTAAAGGCTCGTGTTATAGGCATCGGCCACCTGCGTTGAAACCACTCTGATTCCAGCCGCTTGGAGTTGCTGTCTTGCCCCTGAAGATCGTTAGCGAAGGCCGTCCCAACACCTTCGAGTTTGAAACCTCGGCGCTGATCAAGGCGTCCGGCTTTCGTGAGTATGATGCGCGCTGGTGGTTCGGCCATCCTGGCTCTGCGGAGCCGCCTGAGCTCAACCTGATCGGTGTCCAGGCGCTGGGCATGGGGCTCGGCACGCTGATCCGGCGCCTGGGCGCCGGGCCGGACATCGTGACCGGTCATGATTTCCGCTCCTATTCGCTGGCAATCAAGCTGGCGCTGGTTTCCGGGCTGATGGCCGCCGGCGCGCGAGTCAGGGATATCGGGCTGGCGCTGTCGCCGATGGCCTATTTCGCCCAGTTCGCGCTCGATACGCCGTCCGTCGCCATGGTCACCGCTTCTCACAACGAGAACGGCTGGAGCGGCGTCAAGATGGGGGCAGCGCGTCCCCTGACCTTCGGTCCGGAGGAAATGGGCGCATTAAAGGCGATCGTGCTTGCGGGCGACTTCGACCTGGTCGGCGGCGGCTCTTATGACTTCGTTGCGGATTTCCGCAAAACCTATCTGGACGACCTGACCCGCGACAAGCGCATAGCGAGAAAGCTCAAGGTGGTCGCCGCCTGCGGCAACGGCACCGCCGGCGCCTTTGCACCTGAAGCGCTGGAACGGATCGGCTGCGAGGTGATCCCGCTCGATGTCGCGCTCGATCATACGTTTCCGAACTACAATCCCAATCCCGAAGACATGAAGATGCTGCACGCCATCCGCGACAAGGTGCTGGAAACGGGAGCCGACGTCGGGCTTGGCTTCGACGGCGATGGCGACCGCTGCGGCGTGGTCGACAATGAAGGCAACGAGATCTTCGCCGACAAGGTCGGCGTCATGCTCGCCCGCGACATCGCGCGACTGCATCCCGGCTCGACCTTCGTCGTCGACGTCAAGTCGACCGGATTGTTCAACACCGACGCCGCCCTGCGTGCAGATGGCGCCGTCACCGACTATTGGAAGACCGGCCACTCCTACATAAAACGGCGCGTGGCCGAGCTTGGCGCCATCGCCGGGTTCGAGAAATCCGGTCATTTCTTCTTCAATCCGCCGATCGGGCGCGGCTATGACGATGGTCTCATCACGGCCATCGCCATCTGCCAGATGCTGGATCGCAGCCCGACCAGCAGCATGGCCGATCTCTATCGCGCCCTGCCGCTGACCTTCGGCACGCCGACCATGTCGCCGCACTGCGCCGACGAGCTGAAATACGGCGTGGTCGAGCGGGTCGTCTCCGACTTTCAGGCAATGAAGCAGGATGGCACTGTCTTCGCTGGCCAGAAGATCGCCGATCTGATCACCGTCAATGGCGTTCGCGTCGTTGCCGAGGACGGCACCTGGGGCCTGGTGCG
Source organism: Mesorhizobium sp. M1322 (assembly GCF_040318085.1). NCBI lineage: Bacteria > Pseudomonadati > Pseudomonadota > Alphaproteobacteria > Hyphomicrobiales > Phyllobacteriaceae > Mesorhizobium > Mesorhizobium sp. M1322. The sequence continues at coordinate 13,121 of NZ_JAMYLP010000029.1, read as the reverse complement.
GGCGTCGTCGAACAAGCCGGAGCTGGTCGTGGTGGTGGAGAGCCCGGTGTCGTCCGAGCGGCGCCGGCAGATGTTCGAAGGCGTCGATGCGGTACTGCGCCGCAGCCCCGAGGTCGGCGCCTACAACCAGACGTTCTAGGTTCTCTCATTTCATCGCGGCGCGAGAAGGCCACGATGGGGAAGCGGACCACGTGTTTCCCGTTGCAGCTGGTCCGCTCCCCAGGTTTTCATCGGCCGATGATGTCTACAGGAATTCAGGCAGCGGAATAAGCCCGCTCAAGGGCACGCCAGTCGAACTCCCGCGCCCAGTCGGCAAAACTGTGCCAGCGGACCTCGTGGAAATCCCTGTGCAAGGCAGCGATATCGACGTCATAGCCGACGCGGTCGAACCATTCGAACATCAGCGCCGTATCCTCGCTCTGCTGACGAGCCGCCGCGATCGGGATTTCCTGATAGCTGATTAGATGGCCGATGGCCTGCGAAAGGATCTTCGCCTGGTCTTCGCCTGACAATTCGCTCCCGGCGAAATCGAAGCGCTTGCCGAACACGCGCTCGCGCCGCTCGACCAGGGCGGCAACGAAGGCTCCGATATCGGCAAGTGCGACCAGCTGGAGGACACGTTTGGCAGGCATCGCAAAGGCATGCATGCCTTGGATGAGCGCGCCGATCGACCACGGCGCGACGATATTCTCCATGAAGGCAACCGGCGCGCTGATCGTGCAGGGGATGCCGAGCCCGGCGACATGTTGCTCGACAAGATATTTGCTCTCGAAATGCGGAATGCCGGTGTTCTTGTCGGCGTTGGCAACGGATGAATAGATCAAATGGCCGACGCCGGCAGCCTTCGCCGCGTCGGCGGCAAGGATCCCCTGGCGGGTTTCCTCAGCTATGCCAGCCTCGTAGCTGTTGCCCATCAAGAACATGGTGTCGACGTCTTTTGCTGCCTTCACAACGGAGGCCTCGCCGAGATCGCCGGCCACGAGCTCGGCGCCTGCCGACGCCAATTGCCGCGCGGCATCGCTGTCCGGCTTGCGCGTCAATGCCTTGACGCGATGTCCTCTCGACAGCAAGGCACGCGCAACAGCGCCGCCTTGCTGGCCTGTGGCGCCGGTAACCAGAACGCTTCGTTTGGTGGTCATGTATTGCTCCTTCTTTTTTCCGATGGAGCAAAATTAGGGTCTGTCACATTGATGCATAATTAACTACAATTGGAAAACTTTGTCCCATAATTAGATACAATGATCGACCTCAACGATATCGTGGTGTTTGCTCGCGTCGTCGAAGCTGGCAGCTTCACCGCTGCCGCACGGGTGCTTGCCATGCCCAAGACGACGGTCAGTCGACGCGTTGCCGCGCTCGAGCGTGAGGTTGGGGTTCGCCTGCTGCAGCGCACGACGCGCAGCCTCAACGTGACGGATGCCGGGCGTCTCTATTACGAGCAGAGCAGCCACGCCCTGCGGACGATCGAGGAAGCAAATCTGCGCCTCGCGGAAGCGAGGGCGGAGCCATCGGGCACGATTCGCATCTCGGCGCCCGTTGGCTTCGGGGGTCATTTCCTCACAGCTGCCGTGGTCGACTTTCTGGCAATGTATCCGAAGACCAAAGTCGAACTGCGCCTGACCGACGACAAGCTCAACCTGGTCGAGGACGGCATAGATCTCGCTTTCCGCACCGGCGTTCTTCAGGATTCCACGCTGATCGCCCGCAAGCTCGGCTCCACGCACAGGCTGCTCTGCGCCAGCCCGGACTATCTCGCGCGCCGCAAGGTACCAGAGCGCCTGGCGGATCTCGCGCACCACCAATGCGTCATCGCAGGCCCTTCGACCTCGGGCGCCCATTGGGTGCTGGACGGGCCACACGGTCAGGAAACGGTCACGGTGGCCGGGCGCTTCGCCGCTAATGAAATGCAGGCAGTCGTTGCGGCCACGCTCGCAGGCTTCGGCATCGCCCAATTGCCGCATAGCATCGCCGAGCCCCTCATCAATGGGGGGCGGCTGAGCCGCGTTCTCCGGGACCACACGACGCCGGTCGGCGGGCTGCATGTCCTATACCCGAGCAGCCGGCATCTTTCGCCCCTCGTCAAGGCATTCATCGAGCTTGCATCCGACCGGATTTTCAGTCGGGCAAATACAGCGGCTGACCAGCAGTAGCCGCGAGCCTCAATACGGGCTCGCCACGTCGCCGGTCTCGACGTAGACCGACTTCAACTGCGAATAGAGCGCCAGTGCAGCAAGCGAGTTTTCCCGCCCGATTCCCGACTGCTTGAAGCCGCCGAACGGGATTTCGACGGGCGTCAGATTGTAGGCGTTGATCCAGCAGGTGCCGGCCTGCAGCTCGGCGATGACGCGGTGGGCGCGTCGCAAGTCGCGCGTGAAGACGCCCGCGGCAAGGCCGAATTCGGTGTCGTTGGCGCGATCGATCACCTCGTCCTCATCGTCGAATTTCAGCACGCTCATCACAGGCCCGAAAATCTCCTCGCGGGCGATGCGCATGGTGTCGGTGACGCCGGTGAAGACCGTCGGCTCGACGAAGAAGCCGCCTTGGAAACCTTGCAGCGAGGGCACGTTGCCGCCGCAGGCGAGCACAGCACCATCCTGCTTGCCGGCTTCGATATAGCCAATGACCTTTTCGCGCTGGGCCTTGGAGACAAGCGGCCCCATCTGCGTCTCCTGGTCGAGCGGGTCGCCGATCTGGATCTTCTTGGTTCGCTCGACCAGGCGTTCGACGAAACGGTCGTGAATGCCCCTCTGCACGAACACCCGCGTGCCGTTGGAGCAGATCTGGCCGGTCGAATAGAAATTGCCGAGCATGGCGCCGCCAATGGCATTTTCGAGATCGGCGTCGTCGAAAACGATCAGCGGCGACTTGCCCCCGAGTTCCATGGTTGCATGCTTCATCTTCGAGCCGGCGAGCGACAGCACCTTGCGGCCGGTCGGCACCGAACCGGTCACCGAGACCTTGGCGACGACATCGTGCCCGACGAGGCGGGCGCCGACATCGCCATAGCCTTGCACGACGTTGAACAGCCCATCGGGCAGGCCGGCTTCGGTATAGATTTCGGCCAGCGCCAGCGCCGACAGCGGCGTGTTCTCCGACGGCTTGAACACCATGGCATTGCCCATGGCGAGTGCGGGTGCCGATTTCCAGCCGGCGATCTGGATCGGATAATTCCAGGCGCCGATGCCGACGCAAACGCCGAGCGCCTCGCGCCTTGTATAGGCAAAGGGTCCGCCGAGATCGAAGGATTCACCGTTATAGGCAGCGACCGCGCCGCCAAAATATTCGAGGCAGTCCGCGGCCGACGGCGCATCCGCCACCAGCGTCTCCTGGATCGCCTTGCCGGTATCCAGCGTCTCGATGCGCGCCAGGTCGGCGTTGCGCGCGCGCAAAATGTCGGCGGCGCGGCGCAGGAGGCGGCCGCGCTCGACCGGCTTCAGCCGCGCCCAGGCCGGTTGTGCTGCACGCGCTGCTTCGATCGCGAGTTCCAGCACGTTCGGCGTCGCCGAACGCAGCATCGCGATGGTCTCGCCGGTTGCCGGATAGATCACCGGCAGCGGCGCACCCTGCTCGTCGTCGATGTAGCGTCCGTTGACATAGTGCGATGCCTTTGGCTGGGCGCGCATGGGAGCTTCTCCAAATTGTATTTCGCCGGGGCCGGCGGGCGGACACCACCGGATCATGGCTTATCGCATCGGCCCGAAAATCGGAATCGATTTTCGGAAAGCACGATGCGAGGACTAAAAAAGCGATAGAGCGCTTGTGCGTCCGAACGGACGCACGTCGCTCTATCGATCCGACACCTGCCAGCGCGGATTGATCCATGGTTCCTGGTTGGACGGCGCCTGCGGCGTGCGGCCGAGAATGTGGTCGGCGGCCTTCTCGCCGGTCATGATCGACGGCGCGTTGAGATTGCCGTTGGTGACGCGCGGGAAGATCGAGGAATCGGCGACCCGCAACCCCTCGACGCCGATAACACGGCATTCCGGGTCGACGACGCTCATCGGATCATCCTTGCGGCCCATCTTGCAGGTGCCGCAAGGGTGATAGGCGCTTTCGGCGTGATCGCGGATGAACGCGTCGAGATCCTCGTCCGACTGCACGTGCGAGCCCGGCGAGATTTCCCTGCCGCGATAAGGGTCGAATGCCGACTGGCCGAAGATCTCGCGCGTCAGCCGGATGCAGTGGCGGAACTCGGTCCAGTCGTCCGGATGCGACATGTAGTTGAAGCGGATCACCGGCTTCGATCCGGGATCGGGCGAGCGCAGCGTCACCGAACCGCGCGACTTCGATCGCATCGGCCCGACATGCGCCTGGAAACCGTGCGCCTTCGCCGCCGCCCTGCCGTCGTAGCGGACCGCCGCCGGGATGAAATGATACTGGATATCGGGATAGTCGACGCCGGCGCGCGAGCGCACGAAGGCGGCCGCCTCGAAATGGTTGGTTGCGCCGAGACCCGACTTGAAGAACAGCCATTGCGCGCCGATCATTGCCTTGGAGAAGGGGTTCAGCACCGAATTCAGTGTGATCGGCTGCGTCGATTCCTGCTGGATATAGAGCTCCATATGGTCCTGCAGGTTGCGGCCGACGCCGGGCCGGTCGGCGACCACCTGAATGCCGTATTCCCTGAGATGTTCGGCCGGGCCGATGCCGGACAGCATCAGGATCTTGGGCGAATTGATCGAGGAGGCGGCAACGATCACTTCACGTCGCGCCTTGACCACCTGAATCTGTTTGCGGACTTCGATCTCGACACCGGTGGCGCGTTGATTCTCGATGATCACCCGCCGGGCGAAACCCTTGAGCAGGCTAACATTTTTCCGCCTCAGCGCCGGCCTGAGATAAGCGCTCGCCGCCGACCAGCGGCGGCCGCCGCGAATGGTCTGTTCCATTGGCCCAAAGCCTTCCTGCTTCGCGCCGTTGTAGTCGTCGGTCAGCTCGAAGCCGGCCTGACGGCCTGCCTCGACGAAGGCGCCGTAGAGCGGGTTTGTCCTTGAGCCGCGCTGCACGGTCAGCGGGCCGCCGTGGCCGCGCCAGCCATTCTCGCCGCCGTTGCTGTCCTCCATGCGCTTGAAGTAGGGGAGCACGTCGGCAAACCCCCAGCCAGCCGCGCCCTGTTCGGCCCAGTGGTCGAAATCGCGGGCGTGGCCGCGCACATAGACCATGCCGTTGATCGAGGACGAGCCGCCGATGACTTTGCCGCGCGGCGTCGCCAGCACGCGGCCGCCGAGATGCGGCTCCGGTTCGCTGGCAAAACCCCAGTCGTAGAGGCTCATGTTGAGCGGGATCGACAGCGCCGACGGCATCTGGATCAGCGGCCCGACATCGCTGCCGCCAAATTCGATGACGATCACCGAATATTTGCCGTCTTCCGACAGCCGGTAGGCCATGGCAGACCCGGCCGAGCCGGCGCCGATGATGACGAAATCCGCCTCAAGCATGGTTCATATGCCCCATGAAATCGGCGAGCGAGACATTGCCGCCGGTTGCCACCACGAGCACCGTCTTGCCGCTCACATCCACCTTGCCGCCGAGCAGCGCCGCCAGCGATGCAGCGCCCGAAGGTTCCAGCACCAGCTTCATCCGCTCGAAGGCGATCCGCATCGCACAGCGCACCGATTGATCGTCGACGGTGATGCCGCGAACGCCCGCGGTCCTGACCGCTGCGAATGGCGCGTCGCCGGGCTTTCGCGCCATCAGCCCGTCGCAGATCGATTTCGGCCCGATCGGCATGGTTTCGATGGCGCCATGCGCCAGCGACGCGCCCATGCCGTTGAAACCTTCCGGCTCGACGCCGATGATCTCGGTCGGCGGCGACAGATAGTGGAAAGCCAGCGAAACGCCGCCGATCAGCCCGCCGCCGCCGACCGAACAGAACAGAAGATCGGCGCTGGCACCCCTGGCATCGAGTTGCTCGAGTGCCTCCAGCCCCACACCAGCCTGGCCAGCGACGATCTCCGGATCGTCGAACGGATGCAGCAACGCCAGCCCCTCGGTCTCGGCGATCTCGCGCGCCGTGGCGGCGGCAACCTCCTCACGCGCGCGTTCGCCATGGTCGGTCAGCACCACGCGCGCGCCATAGCCGGTCGTTGCGTCGCGCTTGGCGGCTGGCGCGTCGATCGGCATGACGATGGTCACCGGAATGCCCAGCGCCTGGCCGGCGGCGGCCAGCCCTTGCGCAAAATTGCCGGAGGAATAGGCGACGACGCCCTTCCTGGCTTCATCGGGCGAAAGCCGCTTCAGCCGCCAATAGGCGCCGCGCACCTTGAAGGAACCCGCCCATTGCAGCGACTCCGGCTTGATGAAGACGCGCGCGGCGCCGGTCTCTCTGGCCAAGGCCGCTGACTCCAGCAGTGGCGTGATCTGCGTCGCCTTGGCGGTGACGTCATAGGCCTGTTTGAGGTGATCGAGGGAGGGGACAAGGGTTGTCATCATTCGCCCCGCGGAAAGCGCTTCTGCTCTTCGAGCAGGTCAAGGTTCATGTGGTTGCGCATGTAGCGTTCCGATGCTTTCTGCAGCGGCTGGAATTCCCAGGGGTAATGGGTGCCGTTGCGCAGCGCCGAATAGACCACCCAGCGGCGCGCCTGGCTGGCGCGGACGGCAGCGTCGAAAGCGGCCATGTCCCAGCGCGCCCGGATCTTATCGGTGAATGCAGTCACCAGAGCCGCATGCGCCGGGTCGATGGCGAGATTGGTCAGTTCCCGCGGATCCGATTCAAGATCAAACAGTTGCGGCGGATCGATCTCGCAATGGATGAATTTGTAACGGCCGTCGCGGATCGCCACCATCGGCGCATTGGAGCCTTCGGCCGCATATTCGATCAGCACCGGCTCGGTGCGCGTCTTGCCACCGATCAACGGCAGCAGCGACTGCCCGTCGGTCCACGGTGCGATCGCGCTCATGTCGATGCCGGCGAGGTCGCAAAGCGTCGGCGTCACGTCGAGATTGGAGACCGGGGCCTCGATCAGCCCGCCGTGTATGCCCTTGCCGGCGATCATCAGCGGCACCCGCGCTGAGCCCTCGAAAAAGCACATCTTGAACCACAGGCCGCGCTCGCCGAGCATGTCGCCGTGATCCGAGCAGAACAGGATGATCGTGTCATCGAGCATCCGCGTGCGCTCGAGCACCGACAGCAATTCACCGACCTTGTCGTCGAGATAGGAGATATTGGCGAAATAGCCGCGCCGCGCGCGGCGGATCTGCTCCGCGGTGATGTCGAAACTGTCGTAGTCGCTGGCCCGGTAGAGCCGCTGCGAATGCGGGTCCTGCTTGTCGTAGGCAATAAAGCCGACCTCGGGCTCGAGCGCCGGGCAATCCTCGTAGAGGTCCCAGTAGCGCCGGCGCGCGACATACGGGTCGTGCGGGTGGGTGAAGGAGACCGTCAGGCACCAGCGCCGATGCGCGGCATCGTCGGAGACGCGAGCGAAATCATAAAACTTCTGCACGGCATGGAAGGCGACCTCGTCGTCATATTCCAGCTGGTTGGTTATCTCCGCAGTACCGGCGCCGCTTACCGAGCCAAGATTGTGATACCACCAGTCGATCCGCTCGCCGGGTTTGCGGTAATCCGGCGTCCAGCCGAAATCGGCCGGATAGATGTCGGTGGTGAGCCGTTCTTCGAAGCCATGCAACTGGTCCGGCCCGACGAAATGCATCTTGCCGGAGAGACAGGTGTGATAACCGGCGGCACGCAGATGATGCGCGTAGGTCGGGATCGACGAGACGAATTCGGCAGCATTATCATAGACCTCGGTGCGTGACGGCAACTGGCCGCTCATAAACGCGGCCCGGCCCGGTGCGCAGAGCGGCGAGGCGGTGTAGTTGTTCTTGAAGCGCGCCGAACGAGCGGCCAGCGCCTTCAAATGCGGCGCATGCAGGAAGTCCGCCGGCCCATCCGGGAACAATGTGCCGTTGAGCTGATCGACCATGACGATCAGGAAATTGGGTCGCTTGGACGTCACTGCGCGCTCCGCCGGCTGAGTTTCGTTTCGAGATAATCCTCGATCAGTGCGATCGCGGTCACGGCATTGGGCACGCCGTCCTTCAGTGCGCGCCTGATATAGAGGCCGTCGATCAGAGCCGCTGTCGCCTCGGCGACCCGGTCGGCTTCGCTTCTCGGCAGGATGCCGGTCAGCCCGCTCAACAGATTTGAATGCAGGCGTCGCGCATAGACCTTGAGCAGCCGGCGAAGTGCTGCCGATTTCTGCGCCTCAACATAGAAGGCGAGCCAGGCGGCGATCGTTTCAGGCTGGAACTGGGCGTCGGAGAAATTGACGGCGACCACAGCCGAAACGCGCTGGCGTGCCGTGCTGGGCGATCGAAGCGCGCGCCGCATGTCGGCGGTCAGCTCGGCCAGGATGTGCCGCATCGTCGCCAGCAAAAGTTCGTCCTTGGCGCCGAAATAGTGATGGGCAAGCGCAGAGGACACGCCGGCGCGCCCGGCGATTTCCGACATCGTCACATCCAGCGAACCGCGCTCGCCGATCGCCGAGATCGTCGCGTCGATCAGCGCCCTGCGGCGCAACGGCTCCATTCCGACTTTCGGCATTCTTGCTCCGGCCTGTTGCGACGAGATTATTTTTTATTGACGGATCAATCAACAAAAATCCAGCTCGATTTTATGGCAAAGGTCAAGTGTCGTGACCAGATATCAAGATCAAGCGATTGTGTGGTTCTGGCCCCTTCACGAAGTCGTTGGAACGGTTCATGCTTGAACAATGCTAAGGCGCGCCGCGACATCGCGCAGCCCGGCCCGCAGGATGGAGATTGCCATGACAGCATGCATCGTCGGCTGGGCGCATTCGCGCTTCGGCAAGCTCGAAGGCGAGACGCTGGAGGGCCTGATCACCAAGGTGGCTAGCGAGGCGCTCGATCATGCCGGCATCGGTCCGGACGAGGTCGACGAGATCGTGCTCGGCCACTTCAACGCCGGCTTTTCCGCACAGGATTTCACCGCAAGCCTGGTCCTGCAGGCCGACGACCGGCTGCGCTTCAAGCCGGCGACGCGCGTCGAGAACGCCTGCGCCACCGGCTCGGCGGCGGTCAGGCAAGGCATCCGCGCCATCGACGCCAATGCTGCCCGCATCGTGCTGGTGGTCGGCGCCGAGCAGATGACGACGACATCAGGTCCAGAAATTGGCAAGAACCTTCTCAAGGCCTCGTATCTGCCCGAGGAGGGCGACACGCCGGCAGGCTTCGCCGGCGTTTTCGGCAAGATCGCCCAAGCCTATTTCCAGCGCTATGGCGACCAGTCGGACGCGCTGGCGATGATCGCCGCCAAGAACCACAGGAACGGCGTCGACAATCCCTATGCGCAGATGCGCAAGGATTTCGGCTATGAGTTCTGCCGGCACGAGAGCGAGAAGAACCCCTTCGTCGCTGGCCCTCTGAAACGCACCGACTGCTCGCTGGTTTCGGACGGCGCCGCCGCCCTGGTCCTTGCCGACACGGCGACGGCGTTGAAGATGCGCCGCGCCGTCGCCTTCCGCGCCAACGAGCATGTGCAGGATTTCCTGCCGATGTCGAAGCGCGATATCCTCGCCTTCGAAGGCTGCGAGCATGCGTGGAACCAGGCGCTGAAGAAGGCCGGCGTGACGCTTGATGATCTGTCCTTCGTCGAGACGCATGACTGTTTCACCATCGCCGAGCTGATCGAATATGAGGCGATGGGACTGGCGAAACCGGGCGAGGGCGCAAAACTCGCGCTGGATGGCGAGACGGCGAAGGACGGCCGGCTGCCGGTCAATCCGTCCGGCGGGTTGAAGGCCAAGGGCCACCCCATCGGCGCCACGGGCGTCTCGATGCATGTGTTGAGCGCCATGCAACTCGTCGGCGAAGCCGGCGGCATCCAGGTGCCGGGAGCAAAGCTAGGCGGCATCTTCAACATGGGCGGTGCCGCGGTCGCCAACTACGTTTCCATTCTCGATCGGATCAGATAAAAGCGGCCCGCATTACAGCGCCGCGCGCCCTTCCGGGCGCGCAAAGGACGCTGTAACACTTTGATTTTACGCATGACTTTCGAGGTCATGCGTCAGCGGGGAAATCATGACGCATCCGGTTCTGGTCGAAGTTTTGCGCGGCACCGTGGTCGAGAGCGCCCATCGTGGCGCCATTGCGGTCTTCGATGCCGACGGCAAATCGGTCTGGGAAATCGGCGATACGGCACGCCCGGTGTTTCCGCGCTCGGCGGTCAAGGCGATACAGGCGCTGCCGCTGGTCGAAAGCGGTGCCGCCGATGCGTACGGTTTCGGCAACCGCGAACTGGCGCTTGCCTGCGCTTCGCATTCCGGTGAGCCGGCGCATGTCGAACTGGCGCGGACGATGCTGGCCAAGGCCGGCTTGGACGAGGCGGCGCTGGAATGCGGCGCGCATTGGCCGTCCAGCCACGACGCGATGGTTGCGCTTGCCAGCGCCGGCAACTTGCCAAACGCCCTGCACAACAATTGTTCTGGCAAGCATGCGGGCTTTCTCTGCACCTGCGCCCACGCCGGCATCGCCCATCGCGGCTATGTCAAATCAGGCCATGCCTCGCAGGAGATGGTGCGCGATGCGATGCAAGCGGTGACCGGTGCTGCCCATGATTTCGATCATTGCGGCACTGACGGCTGCTCGATCCCGACCTATGCCGTGCCGCTGCGCAGCTTCGCGCTCGGCTTTGCCCGCATGGCGACCGGTATCGGCTTTGAACCCATCCGCGCCAAGGCCGCAAAGAATCTGCTTTCCGCCTGCATGACCGAGCCATTTCTGGTTGCCGGCACAGGCAGGGCTGATGTTGCGCTGATGGAAGCCGCACCCGGCCGGATTTTTGTGAAGGGAGGGGCCGAAGGCGTCTATTGCGCAGCCCTTCCCGAGCTTGGCTTTGGCATCGCGCTGAAATGCGATGATGGCGCTGGCCGCGCGGCTGAAGTCATGGTCGCGGCATGCATTGCCAGGCTTTTGCATGCCGACAAGGCGCTGGCGGCGAAACTGATCGAACAGGGACATCCGCCTATCGGAAGCCGGATCGGCGCCAAGGTTGGCGCACTCCGCCCTACTGCTGCACTGAGCTGAGAACGGGCATTCAGCTCACATGATTGCGCTCGATGGTCAGATGCGCATAGCCGGCATTGCCTGATGAGGCGAGATCGCCGGTCACCGGCTCGGCCCAGCGGTGGCCGACGATCGCGCCGTTTTGGGCGCCGTCGATGACATTATCGGAGATGACCGCCGTGCCGGCGCCCTCGATCACGGTGACGGCGATCCCGGTTCCGGCCTTGCGGATGATGTTTGCGGTGGCGACCACATTGCGCATGAACGGCCCCCAGCCGATGTGCATTCCGTAGAGCGGCGCATTCTCGATGACGTTGCCGGAGACCGTGGTATCGGCCTCGACGTTGATCCCGACGCCGAAACCGGGCGCATCGGCAAGGTAGGGGCCGCTGGTCGAGAGATTGCGGACAATGTTTCCTGAACACACGCCCATGCGGCCGCCTTCGTTGAAATTGACGATAGAGATGCCGTTGGCGGCGCCATCGACAATGTTGTTGCCGACGATCGTTCCCTCGAAGGAGAATTCGGAATAGAGTGCCGTTTCGCCGGATCGCGAACAGGTGTTGCCGGTGATGTGCAGATTGCTGGCGCTGTTGGCGCGGATCGCCGAAAACGCACAGTCCGAAACGATATTGCCCGAGATCACGACGTTGCCGGCGCCGAACGCATTGATGCCGTTACCGTTTTGGCCGGTTCCGCCGCTACGCGCCTGAATGCGCTCGACGCGGTTGCCACTGACGATGGTGCCGTCCTCGGCCGCTTGCCAGCGGTGCACGAGGATGCCGCCATTGGCGCAGTCGGACACGGTGTTGCCTGATATCGCCAAGCCGGTGGCCTCGACCGAATAGATGCCGGCGTCGGCCGAGCCTGATATTTCCGAGCGCTCGATGCGGCCCGAAGCGTGCTCGAGCGCCAGGCCGCTCTTACCGCTGCCTGATATCTGGCAATTGTCGATGACGAGGTGAGCGACGCGGCGGAGGTCGAGCAGGCCTTGCGCGTAATCGCCCATCCAGCGGTTGGTGCCGTCGAACGCCAGCCCGGTGAATTCGATGTGCTCGGCCTGCTCGGCCATGAGCAGATGGCCGTTGCCGCGATAGACGATCCGCGATGCACCCGGCACGCCGGAAAGCCTGACACGGCTGGGCAGCAAAAGGTTGGATACGACATAGGTTCCCGGCGGCAGGAACACCGGCATGTCGCGGTCGTTTGCCTCGCGCAGCAGCGTGGCGAAGGCCTTGCTCTGGTCGTCAAGCGCGCCGGGCCGCACGCCGAGGTCGGCAGCGTTGATCGAGCCGCGCATCGAGGCATTGTCGATGCCGGGCAGGCTGGCCGCCGCTGCCTTGCCGAGCGAGAGGCCCAGGACGGCAAAGCCGGCGGTTTGTGCGAGAAGTTTTCGTCTGTTCAACATCGGCACAGATCCTCAGCGTTCGGCCGTCACGCCGCAGGAATCGTGCCAGACCGGATCGGCCCGATCCGGATTGCCGGCATAGCTTGTGAAGTCGCCGCGCGAGGCATAAGCTCGACCGATGAGCAGAGCCTTCACGCGCGAAGAGGATAGCGAAAACGCCATCGCCGGCATCGGCGAGCGGCCGATCAGTCCGCACCGCAATCTGGTGACGCAACGCGGGCTGACGCTGATCGACGCCGAACTGGCTGCTCTGCGCGACGACTTGGCCAGGGCGGAGAAGAGGGCCGACCGCGAGCGTATCGCGCTTATTTCGCGCGACCTGCGCTACTGGACCGCGCGGCGTGAAAGCGCCGAGCTGTCCGTGCCTGAACCGGGCAGCAATCTGGTTCGCTTCGGCATGGGCGTCACGCTGGAAGGCGATGACGGCCGGAAGGTACACTGGAAGATCGTCGGCGAGGATGAGGCCGATCCAGCCAAGGGCACAATTTCCCATGTTTCACCGATGGCCCTGGCCTTGTTCGGCAAGAAGGTCGGCGAAATTGCCGTGGTGAACGGCAAGGAATGGGAGATTGTAAAGCTCTCCGACAACTAGTTGTGAGCTTTCGGGAGGTTGTCCATTCGGACCGGACCGGGGAGACTGGAGTTACCAGGCTTCAGCACTCACCGGAGGGTCCGAATGAACATCCAC
>NZ_JAMYLP010000028.1:0-62737 GCF_040318085.1 Mesorhizobium sp. M1322 | reverse complement strand
ACTCCTGGACGCGGATCGCCAGCACGGGCCATTCGCCGTCATTGCGGATCCGCACGCGGCTGCCCGACGGAGCGTCGAAATGGGTCGGCGCCAGTGCCTCGATCCTGCGCTGGAGATCGTGCGGCACCAATGCCATGAGGCCGGCCGAAAGCACGCCCGGATCGATCGCAGCAAAGGACGCCGCGCCGGAGAGGAAGGGCAGCAGCCAATCGTCGAGGCGATCGACGAGCGCGGCGTCGGAAACATTGGGCCAGGGCGCGCCGAGGCCGCGATGCAGCCAGCCGAGCCGCTGGCGCAGCGTTTCAGCCTCCTTGCCCCACGGCAAAAGCGACAACCCATGTTCGCGCAAGGCGTCAAGGATGGCGCGATCCGCCTCAGTGCCGGCCGGCGCCGGCAGCATGCGTTCGGACAGGGTGATGGCGCCGAGGCGAACGGTTTCACGCACACGCACCGCGCGCCTGTCGCGGTCGAAGCTGGTTTCGCGGCTTGTCTCGATTTCTTGCGCAAGCGAAGCGCGAATGTCGGCCTCGTCTATCGCCGCTGCTGCCGTTATGCGCGCATTCTGCGCCTTGCCCTGCAGATCGGCGACGACGAGCCAGGCCGCGCCCGCCAGCGGATCGGCGGCGTCGAGCATGGCGCCCGAACCGTTGGCCAGCACGAAACGGCCGCGCTCGCCGCGCGCCTTGGCGACGCGGTCCGGCCAGGCATGGATGAGGACCGCGCCGGCCCTACCCTCCCCCTCGAGGGGAGGGTGAGGCCTGTTTCGCCAGCCGCTCGGCGAGCTGCCGTGCGGCGGTGGCGCGCTGCGACCTTTCGGATCGGAACCGCATCAGCCGCCGTTCGAGGTCGGCGCCATCGCCGCCAAGGCCACGCTCGGTGAGCAGCACGGCGAGCATGGCCGCTTCGAACGCCTGGCCGGTCTTTGCCGCCTCGGCGACCATGTGGGCCAGCCGCACCGGCAGCGCCAGCCTGCGCATCGCAGCACCCGATTGCGTCAGGCGCCCTGCCTCGTCGATGGCGTCGAGCGCACGCAGCAGCGCCCTTGCCTCGTTGAGCGCCGGGGCCGGTGGCGGATCAAGGAACGAAAGGCTCACCGGGTCGGCGACACCGAAGGCGGCGCAGTCGAGCAGAAGTCCGGAAAGGTCCGCCTCGAGGATCTCCGGCGGGGTGAAGGCGGGAAGTGCCGCCGTCTGCTCGGCCCGCCACAACCGGATGGCGACGCCCGGCTGCGTGCGGCCGGCGCGGCCGGCGCGCTGGTCGGCGGAGGCTCTGCTGACCCGCACCGTCTCCAGCCGCGTCAGGCCGCTGGCCGGCTCGTAGCGCGGCAGACGCGACAAGCCAGAATCGATGACAACGCGCACGCCGTCGATGGTGATCGAGGTCTCGGCGATCGAGGTCGCCAGCACCACCTTGCGGCGGCCGGACTGCGCCGGCTTGATCGCCGCGTCCTGCGCCTTGCCGTCGAGCATGCCGTAGAGCGGCACGATGTCGGTGTCGGTACTGACGCGGCCTTGCAGCCGCTCGGCCGTGCGCTCGATCTCGCGCTGGCCGGGCAGGAAGGCGAGCACGCTGCCGCTCTCATCGGCAAGGGCGGCGCGGATCGTTTTGGCCATGGCGTCCTCGACGGCGACGCCGGCCGGCCGCTCGTCATAGCGGATGTCGACGGGAAAGGCGCGGCCCTCACTCTCGATCACCGGGGCGCCGGAAAGCAGCCGCGCGACGCGCGCGCCGTCGAGCGTCGCCGACATGACCAGCAATCGCAGATCGGGCCTCAGCGCGCCTTGCACGTCGAGCGCCAGCGCCAGACCGAAATCGCCGTCGAGCGAACGCTCGTGGAACTCGTCGAAGAATACCGCCGAGACACCGGGCAACTCCGGATCGTCGAGGATCATCCGCGACAGCACGCCCTCTGTGACGACGAGGATCCTGGTCCTCGCAGAAGTGCGGTTTTCTATGCGCATGGCATAGCCGACCGTCTCGCCGGGTTCCTCGCCGAGCAGTTCGGCCATGCGGCGGGCGGCGGCGCGAGCAGCGAGCCGGCGCGGCTCCAGCAGGATGATCTTTCCGGTGCGGAGCCACGGCGCGTCGAGCAGCGCCAGCGGCACCAGCGTCGTCTTGCCGGCGCCAGGCGGCGCCACCAGCACGGCGCTGTTGCCATGACCGAGCGCTTCACTGAGCGCCGGCAGCACGGCGGAGACCGGAAGCTCCGGCAAGGGTTTTCTGGTCATTGTTCCAAGGATGCATCCATCCAATTGCGGCGGATCCGCAGTGCCCGCATATCAGCGGTGGCGGTCGCCGTGCAACCGGCAACGGGCCAACTCAAAGCCGGGTTCGCGAGAACGGGTTCCCGCGCACCGTGCCGAGCCTCACCTCCTCGCACACCATCGTCAAAAGGCCGGAGCCGCCGACGACGGCGAGACCGACAAGCGACAGAAGATCTGGCGACAGAAGATCTGGATATTCCTGGAGAATGCGCCGGGGATCACCGCCCCGTGGATCTGCGAATGATGCGTTGGCGCGGTCCGCCCAGGCTTTTGACAACGGCATCGTTGCATGAACAGCTTGCATAGGGGAGCTGGGCGAGCAGAATTCCGTTCGTCCACGTTATTCCAGTTCCAGGGAGAGAGCAGAGTGAAGATACTGGCGCTCGGTGCGCATCCGGACGATATCGAGATCTTCATGTTCGGTACGATGGCGGCCTATGCCGCACAAGGCGCAGAATTGGTTTTGCGATAGCCACGGATGGCGCCAAGGGCGGGAAGGGCGATCCGGAATTACTCGCCCGCGCCCGCCGCGAGGAAGCGGCTGTGGCGGCGGACCTGCTTGGCGCAACACCGCACTTCCTCGACTTTCCGGATGGCGCGCTGGTTGCCGATGCCGCGCTGATCGCGGCGCTGAAGGCGCTGATTGGCGACGTGAAGCCAGATCTGGCGATCACCCATGCGCCGAACGACTATCATGGCGACCACCGTGCGCTGTCGGACGGCCTGCGCATCGCGGCATCCTTCATTGTCCCGGTGCTGCATGCCGATACGCTCGGCGGCACCGGTTTTGCGCCGACCCACTATGTCGATATCTCCTCGCATTTCGAGCTCAAGGCGATGGCGATCCGGGCGCATCAGTCGCAGGACCCCGAACGTTTCGTCGATGCGGCGCGCACGCAGAACGCGTTTCGCGCCGGCCAGTGCAATGGCGCGGCCGGTTCCTTCGCTGAGGCCTTCCGCTTCGAAGCGATCTTCCCCTTCGCCGATATCCGCGCCCTGCTGCCGCCGGCCCCAGTGATCCGGCCGGTGACGGTGAGCACCAAAACGGTCAATGAGCCGGCGCCAGCGCGCCGGACGATCTGACACGCGCCTTTCCTGAACCAAGCGACCGGTGCGCCATGCTGCAGTGCAGCGACGAATTCGCTTGCCTTGTTTAGTAAAAATTGCATCACTAAACAAATTACTAAACATCCGCCGCTCAACCGCGTCGTCATGTTTAGACCCTGAGGAGGGGGTTTGAGGTTTTTGAAACCGTCATCCGGGCGCGTTTCGCAAATGGGAGGAAGGCATGAAATCGACCTTGAAACTGACGTTGGGACTGACATCGGCGATGTTTGCGTCGACCGCCGTTTCGAATGTCGCGCAGGCTGAAGATCTGACGCTTTGCTGGGCAGCCTGGGACCCGGCCAATGCGCTTGTCGAATTATCCAAGGATTTTACCAAGGAAACTGGCATCGGCATGAAATTCGAATTCGTGCCGTGGACTAACTATGCCGATCGCTTCCTCAACGAGTTGAATTCCAAGGGCAAGCTGTGCGACCTGATCATCGGCGACAGCCAGTGGATCGGCGGCTCGGCCGAGAACGGCCACTACGTCAAGCTGAACGATTTCTTCGACAAGGAGAAGATCAGCATGGACGACTTCGTGCCGGCGACCGTCGTCGGCTATTCCGAATGGCCGAAGAACTCGCCGAACTACTGGGCGCTGCCGGCCATGGGCGATGTCGTCGGCTGGACCTATCGCAAGGACTGGTTCTCCAAGCCGGAACTGCAGAAGGAATTCAAGGAAAAGTACGGCTGGGACCTCGCCGCGCCGACGACCTTCGACCAGCTGAAGCAGATCGCCGAGTTCTTCCAGAAGCGCGAGATCGACGGCAAGACGGTCTATGGCGCGTCGATCTATACCGAGCGCGGCTCCGAAGGCATCACCATGGGCGCCATGGACGTGCTCTACAGCTTCGGCTTCAACTATGAGAATCCCGACAAGCCCTACGAGATGGACGGCTTCGTCAACTCCGAGAAATCGGTGAAGGGGCTGGAACTCTACAAGGCGCTCTATGACTGCTGCACGCCTCCCGGGGCCTCGAACAGCTACATGGGCGAAGGCGTCGATGCCTTCAAATCCGGCCAGGTGGCGATGCACATGAACTTCGCCTTTACCTGGCCAGGCCTGCAGAAGGACGAGAATGTCGGCGGCGACAAGATCGGCTATTTCGCCAATCCCAAGGGTCCCGACGGCAATCAATTCGCCCAGCTTGGCGGCCAGGGCATCTCGGTGGTCTCCTATTCGGACAAGCAGGAGGCCGCGCTCAAATACATAAAATGGTTCGCCAACAAGGACGTGCAGGCCAAATGGTGGTCGCTCGGCGGCTTTTCCTGCCTCAACGCGGTGGTCAAGGATCCAGGCTTCCCGGCCAGCCAGCCTTACGCGCAGACCTTCCTCGACTCCATGGCCATCGTGAAGGATTTTTGGGCGGAGCCCAGCTATGCGCCGCTACTGCAGGCATCGCAGAAGCGCTTCCATGATTACGTCGTCGCCGGTCAGGGGTCGGCCAAGGATGCGCTTGACGGGCTGGTCAAGGACTGGACCGAGGTCTTCCAGGACGATGGCAAGATGTAATTGGGGCAAGACCTAACCGGCTCCTCCCGAGCCTCCACCGCGTGTCCCGTGCCACCCTTGGCACGGGACACAGTTCAGATAAATTCCATTGTCGAGACGACCCAAGTGACCGAAGCGGGACTGACCATGCTCAATCGGACTGCGGACAGCGTTGCCCGGGCTACGCCTGAGCCGTTGGCCCGCAAGGTCCGGGGAATCAGCGACAAGGGCCTCGCCTGGCTGTTCATCTCGCCGACCATCCTGTTGCTGCTCGCCATCAACATCTTCCCGCTGTTCTGGGCGATCTATCTTTCCTTCACCAATTACCGCGCCAATCGCCCCAACGAGGTGGTCAGGAATGTTGGCCTTGCCAATTATAAACGCATTCTCGGCGACCAGGACATCTGGATCGCCATGCAGACGACGGCGCATTTCGTGTTCTGGACCATCCTGCTGCAGACGCTGATCGGCTTCACTCTGGCCTGGCTGATCGACCGGAAGTTTCGTGGCCACGCCTTCTGGACGACCATCATTCTGGTGCCGATGATGCTGTCGCCGGCAGTTGTCGGCAATTTCTGGCGCTTCCTCTACGAGCCGCAGATCGGTCTGTTCGCCTATGCCATCTCGTTCGTGTCAGGCATTCCGGCAACGCAGATCGGCATGCTCTCCAACGTGGCGCTGGCGCCGTGGTCGATCGTCATCGTCGACACCTGGATGTGGACGCCATACGTGATGCTGATCTGTCTCGCCGGGCTGCGTTCGATCCCCGAATACATCTATGAGGCGGCCGAGGTCGACCGTGCCTCCAACTGGCGGCAGTTCTGGTCGATCACGCTGCCGATGGCGCTGCCGTTCATCATGCTGGCGGTGCTGTTCCGCGGCATCGAGAACTTCAAGATGTTCGACATGGTCAACCTCTTGACCGGCGGCGGACCGGGATCGACCACCGAGGTCGCCTCGATCACGCTGAAGCGGCAGGCCTTCGAAAGCTGGCGGACGGGCTATTCCTCAGCCTTCGCCATCATCCTGTTCGTCGCGGTATTTGGGCTGGCCAACATCTACGTCAAGGCGCTCAACAAGGTGAAGCAGAGATGAGCCTTACGTCAGCCCATTCGGTTGTCGCACCCTCGCCCACGTCGAAGCGCGTCGCCGGCACGATCATCGTGCTTTACGCGCTGATCTCGATCGTGCCGCTGCTGTGGATCTTCGCCACCAGCTTCAAAACACCGCCGGATTCGATCGCCTATCCGCCGAAGATCCTGTTCCAGCCGAGCCTGGAGGGCTACTGCAATCTGTTCTCGACCCGCACCCGGCAGACACCGGAATACATCAACTCGCTGGGACCGGCGACAGGCGTCTGCGACGAGACCGTGCGTAAGCGCAACATGGTGATCGCCGGCCCGTCCAACTTCATGCCGCGCTTCATCAATTCGCTGATCATCGCCTTCGGCTCGACCTTTTGCGCGGTGTTCCTCGGCACGTTGTCGGCCTATGGCTTCTCGCGCTTCAAGGTGCCGCTGGCCGACGATCTCCTGTTCTTCATCCTGTCGACACGGATGATGCCGCCGATCGCG
The DNA here is from genome assembly GCF_040318085.1 of Mesorhizobium sp. M1322. Taxonomy (NCBI): domain Bacteria; kingdom Pseudomonadati; phylum Pseudomonadota; class Alphaproteobacteria; order Hyphomicrobiales; family Phyllobacteriaceae; genus Mesorhizobium; species Mesorhizobium sp. M1322. Next base: position 56,300 of record NZ_JAMYLP010000028.1, on the reverse strand, counting down.
GTCGCTATTCCCATCTACCTGATGTACCGCGAGCTTGGCCTGTCGGACACCGCGCTCGGAATGATCCTGCTCTACACGGCGGTCAATGTGTCGCTCGCCGTGTGGCTGCTGAAGGGCTTCATCGACGAGATCCCGCGCGAATACGAGGAAGCGGCGATGATCGACGGCTATACGCGGCTGCAGGCCTTCTGGCGCACCGTGCTGCCTCAGGCGACCACCGGCATTGCCGCGACAGCCATCTTCTGCCTGATCTTCGCCTGGAACGAGTATGCGTTCGCCGCCCTTTTGACCTCGGGCACGGCGCAGACCGCACCGCCCTTCATCCCCACCATCATCGGCGAAGGCGGCCAGGACTGGCCGGCGGTCGCTGCCGGCACGACGATCTTCCTGGTGCCGATCCTGGTGTTCACCATCCTGCTTCGCAAGCAGTTGCTGCGCGGCATCACCTTCGGCGCGGTGCGCAAATGAGCCTGACCCAACCCGCAAAACGCAAGTCGCGCTGGCCGGCATGGGCCAGGCGCGGACTGATGGAGAATATCGCCACCGCGATCATCGCCATTGGCTTCCTGATGCTGTTCCAGCCCTTCGCGCTGTCGCTCTACACGTATTCGTTCATCACCATGCTCGTCGGCACGGCGATGTTCATCATCGTCTCGAAGTTTCCGGAGTAGACGATGGCGGAGATCAGGGTCGAGCATCTGAGAAAGGCATTCGGCGATTTCGTCGCCGTGCAGGATTCCAACTTCGTCGTCGGGGATGGCGAATTCTTCGTCATGCTCGGGCCGTCGGGTTGCGGCAAGACGACGACGCTGCGCATGATTGCCGGGCTGGAACTGCCGACCGGCGGCAAGATCCTGCTCGGTGGCGAGGACGTCACCATGCGGCGTGCCCGCGAGCGCGACATCGCCTTCGTCTTCCAGCTGTTCGCACTCTATCCGCATATGAATGTGCGCAAGAACATCGGCTTCCCGCTGCTGGCGCAAGGCATGCCCGGCATCGAAATCCGCCAGCGCGTCGAGGAGACGGCGAAGCTGTTGCGCATCGACCATCTGCTCAACAAATCGGTCTCCGGCCTTGCCGGCGGTGATCGCCAGCGCGTCGCGCTCGGCCGCGCCATCGTGCGGCGGCCAAAATGCTTCCTTATGGACGAGCCGCTCGGCACGCTCGACACCGAATTCCGCGATCTCATGGTCCATGAGTTGCGCGAACTGCACAACCGCATCCGCGCCACCACGGTCTACGTCACGCATGACCAGATGGAAGCGATGTCGATGGCCGACAAGATCGCGGTGATGAACCACGGCGTCATCGAGCAGTTCGGAAGCCCACGCGAAATCTACGACCGGCCGGCGACGATGTTCGTCGCCGATTTCATCGGCTCGCCACCGATGAATTTTCTCGGCTTCGGCGGCGGGCTTTCAAAGGGCGCCAGGGAGATCGAGGTGCAAGGAGCCAAAGTGGCGGTGCCGGAGGTGCGCGAGGACATCGCGCCGGCCGACATGGCGCTCGGCATCCGGCCGGAACACATCCGCTTCGACGACGGCTCGAAGCTGCGCGGCGCCGTCTATGGCACCGAATATCTCGGCACCACGCAGATCGTTGCGGTGGAGACATCCGGCGGCATCATCAAGGCGCGGGTGCCGGCCGAAATCCGGCTCAATGCGGGCGACCATGTCGGCCTAGCACTGAGCAGCGCACGGCTGTCGCTGTTCGAGAAGGGCTCCGGCCGCGCGGTGCGAACCGCAATCCATGACGGGGCTTCCCAGGGAAGAGCGCATCATGGCTGACGTGCACATCAAGAGCGTGACCAAGAGCTTCGGCGAGCATGTCGCCGTGGATACTCTCGATCTGCACGTCGCCGATGGCGAATTCGTCGTGCTGCTCGGCCCGACCGGCGCCGGCAAGACCACGACGCTCAGACTTATCGCCGGATTGGAACGGCCGGATATGGGCTCAATCCATATCGGCGGCCGCGATGCGACAATGTTGTCGCCGGCCGAGCGCGACACGGCCTTCGTCTTCCAGCAATATTCGCTCTATCCGCATCTGTCGGTCTACGACAATTTGGCCTTTCCGCTGCGCTCGCCGGCGCGGCGGCTGAGCGAGGACGCGGTGCGCCGCCGCGTCGAGGATGTGGCCAAGATGGTGCGTATCCACCACAAGCTCTCCAACCGCTCCACCAAGCTTTCCGGCGGCGAGATGCAGCGCGTCGCCATCGGCCGCGCCCTGGTGCGCAAGCCTTCGATCTACCTGATGGACGAGCCGCTGTCGTCGCTCGATGCCAAGCTGCGCGCCGACCTCCGGCTCGAGCTCAAGCGGATCCAGGCCGAGCTCGGCGCCACCATGCTTTATGTCACGCACGACCAGATCGAAGCGATGACGATGGCCGATCGCATCGGCATTCTCGCCGACGGCGTGCTGGTGCAGATCGGCACGCCCCGCACCATCTACTCGGAGCCGGCAAACCTTCATGTCGCCGCAAGGCTCGGCCAGCCGGCGATCAATCTGTTGCCAACCGGCCTGCTGCCGGATGGCGATATGCCCGCGGGAACCAAAACGATCGGCGCGCGTACAGAACATCTGTCGATCGGCAAGGCATCGAATGGCCCCGCCGACGGCGTTGTTAACTGGGTCGAACATTTAGGCGACCAGAACCACCTGCATGTGACGGTGGGGAGCAGAAAGCTGGTGACGCTGACCAACCCCGACACCCAATTGGAAAAGGGCGACAGGGTGATTATCCGCTACCGGGCGCCGCTGTTCTTCGACCAGGCCGGCAATAGGATTGCAAACCGATGAGCGCTCGGACGATGGTTAAGACTGGGACGATGGACAAGGTTGACCTGAAGACACTGATATCCGTCACCGCCGACGCGATTGCCGCCCACGCGGACGAACTGACCGCGCTCGACCAGGCGATCGGCGACGGCGACCATGGGCTGAACATGAAGCGCGGCTTCGAGGCGGTGCGGGCGGAGGCCGAGGCGTTTACGGCAAAGCCATTGCCGGAGGCGCTAAAGGCGATCGGCACCAAGCTGGTGATGACCGTCGGCGGGGCATCGGGACCGCTGTTCGGGACGCTGTTCATGGCGCTCGGCAAGGAGATTTCCGCAGAGCCGGATCGCGCCAATCTGACAGCGGCTTTCGGCAAGGCGATCGAAGCGGTGGCAGCCAGGGGGAAGTCGCAGGTGGGGCAAAAGACAATGCTCGACGTGCTGCAGCCGGTGCATGATGCCCTGCTGCAGGGAAAGACCGGGGCGGAAATCATTGACGCCGCTGACAGGGCAGCCGACGCCACCGTGCCGATGAAGGCTTTGCGCGGCCGCGCGTCGTTTCTCGGCGATCGCTCGATCGGCCATATGGATGCCGGCGGGCGCTCGGTCGCGCTTCTGGTGCGGGCTGTCGTCGAAAGCATCGAGGGGCACGCATGAGCAATGTCGGCATCGTCATCGTATCGCATTCACCGCTGGTCGCCGAGGGCACGGCCGATATGGTGCGCCAGATGGTCGGCGACGAAGTGCCGCTTGCATGGTGCGGCGGAAACGGCCATGGCGGGCTGGGAACCAATGTCGAGGCGATCATGGGCGCGATCGACAAGGCCTGGTCGGAGGCGGGTGTCGCCATACTTGTCGATCTTGGCGGCGCCGAGACCAACAGCGAGATGGCGGTCGAGATGATCGGTCAGCCGCGCGCGCACAAGATCATCGTCTGCAATGCGCCGATCGTCGAGGGCGCGGTGATGGCGGCGACGGAGGCGTCAGGCGGCGCCTCGCTTAGGGAAGTGGTGGCGACGGCACACGAATTGTCGCCATCGTGAATGAACAGGAATTTTGACTCAATGTCCGCATCCGCCGAAGCCACCATTCTGATCACCCATGAGGTCGGCCTGCATGCCCGCCCTTCGGTGAAATTCACCAAGCTCGCCAAGACATTTTCTGCCGAAATCGAAGTGGCGCTCGCCGCCAACGGGCCTTGGTTCGACGCCAAGAGCATCGTCAAGGTGATGGCGGCCAAGGCGCCGAAAGGCACGGTGCTGCATATCCGAGCCAAGGGTGACGGCGCCGGCGAGGCGGTCGGCGCGCTGGTCGATCTGGTGCGGCGAGACTTCGACGAGGGCGTGGACCATGCCCGAACCGCTTAGGCTGAAGGGGATTCCGGCTTCGGCCGGCTATGCCGAAGGGCCGCTATTCAACCTCGACCCGGTTGTCTCGCGCTATGGCCGTAAGGCGACCGCCGCTGACGAGAGGCTCGCGCTCGAAACCGCAATCGGCACCGCGAGGGGCCGGCTTGCGACGCTGATCGAAGCGACCGAGGGCGACGCCGCCGACATTCTCGAATTCCAGATCGCCATGCTGGAGGATGATGCGCTGACTGGCCCGGCTTTTGCCGCGATTGCCGCCGGCCGGCCGGCGGATGCGGCGTGGCGACAGGCGCTCGACGCCGAAATTGCGGGCTACGAAACGTCAGACCAGGACTATTTCCAGGCGCGCGCCGCCGACATGCGCGACATCAGAGACCAGGTGCTGCGCGCGCTGACCGCGGACAGCGAGGCTGCCGCGCCGGCAGGAGCTATCTTCTACGGCGAGGACATCGCGCCAACGCGCTTTCTTGAAACTGACTGGAGTTTCGGCGGCGGCATTGCGCTAAAGGCGGGCAGTGCCGCCAGCCACGTCGCCATGCTGGCGCGTTCGCGCGGCGTGCCGATGGTAGTTGGCCTTGGGGCAGTCGGGCTCGGTGCTTCGCCGGCTCACCTTGCCGGCGTCGCCCTGCTTGATGCCGAGCATGGCGGCGTCGTATTGGCGCCATCAAGGGCAGAGTTCGAGGCGTTCCGGCAATCGTCGTCCTCTTTCGCGGCGCGTCGCGACAGGGCGGAAACTTTTTTGACCCGGCCGGCGGTGACGAAGGCCGGTACGGCGGTGCGGGTGCAGGTCAACATCGCCGATCCGTCCGATGTCGACAACATCGACGTCTCGACCTGCGACGGCGTCGGGCTGATGCGAACCGAGTTCCTGTTCGGCAAGACACTGCCGGACGAGGAAACGCAGTATCGCGCCTACCGCAAGGTGCTCGAATGGGCTGAAGACAAACCGGTGACCCTCCGCACCGTCGACGCCGGCGGCGACAAGCCGGTGCCGGGCTTCACCGTCGAGGAGGGCAATCCGTTTCTCGGCCTGCGCGGCATCAGGCTATCGCTGGCAAGACCCGAGGTTTTTCGGGTGCAGATCAGGGCGCTGCTGCGCGCCGCCGTGCATGGCAATCTCAAGGTGATGTTCCCGATGATCGCCGTTTGGGACGAGTATCAGCGAGCAGCCGCGCTCTTCGCGGAAGAGCAGGCCGCGCTTGCCGCGAGCGGCGTCGCGCAAAAAATGCCGCCGCTCGGTATCATGGTCGAGGTGCCGTCGGTGGCGATCGTTCCTGAGGCTTTTACCGAGGTCGCCTTCTTCTCGATCGGCTCGAACGACCTGACGCAGTATGTGATGGCGGCGGCGCGCGACAACGCGTCGGTTGCGCATCTCAACTCGATCAGGCATCCGGCCGTGCTTCGGCTGATCGCCTCGGTTGCAGCGTTCGGCCGCGTGCAAAAGATTCCGGTCAGCCTGTGCGGCGACGCCGGCGGCGATCCGGCGGCGATCCCGGCGCTGATTGAGGCCGGCCTGCGCGACCTTTCCGTGGTTCCCGCCCAACTCGCAATGGCCAAGGCGGCCATTGCGGACGTTTCGATCTAGGCGCGGGCATGGCCGACAAGACACCCGAAGCCGGCTCCGAAGAGGCGATCCGCGCCTACAAGACGATCCTGTCGCAGGTCCTCGACCAGCGCCCGTCCGGCATGCGCCAGCGCCTTGCCGACGCGCTCGGCAAGCACCGCAGCTTCGTCACGCAGATTTCCAGCCCGGCGTACTCGATCCCGATCCCGTCAAAACATTTGCCGGCTATCTTCTCCGTCTGCCATTTCAGCCCGGCCGAACGCGACCATTTTCTTGCCGCCTATCATCAGGCGCATCCCGGAAAAATGTCGGTGGCATCAGGCATGCGCAAGACGCGGCATGTCTCGCTGATCGTTCCCGATTTCGGCGATGACAAACAGAATGCGGCGCTCGACCGGGCGGTCAACGATTTCATCCAGAAGATCACCAGCATCGCCGGCAAGGGCGGGACATAGTCGCGCCATTTTCAGCTATTTCGGGAGGAGACGGCCATGAAGAAGTTTCTGAATTCTGTGGACACGGTGCTGACCGAAAGCCTCGACGGCTTCGTTGCCGCCCATGCCGATATCCTTGTGCTTGGCGACGAGCATAAATTCGTGCGCCGCAAGGTGCTCAAGCCGGGCAAGGTGGCGCTGGTTTCCGGCGGCGGCTCTGGCCACGAGCCGCTGCATGGCGGGCTGGTCGGCCATGGCATGCTGGACGCAGCCTGCCCCGGCCAGGTGTTCACCTCGCCGACGCCGGACCAGATGCTGGCGGCGGCGGAAGCGGTCAACACCGGTGCCGGCTGCCTGTTCATCGTCAAGAACTACGAGGGCGATGTGATGAATTTCGAGATGGCCGCCGAAATGTCGGAGGGCGTCATGCAAGTCGTGACCAATGACGACGTCGCGGTCGAGAACTCCTCCTACACCACCGGCCGGCGCGGCGTCGCCGGCACGCTGGTGGTCGAGAAGATCCTTGGCGCCGCGGCCGAGCAAGGCATGGCGCTGAAGCCGTTGAAGGCGCTTGGCGAACGCGTCAATGGCGCCACGCGCTCTATGGGCGTTGCGTTGACCAGTTGCACCGTACCGGCCGCCGGAAAGCCGACCTTCGATATCGGCGACGGCGAGATGGAATTCGGCGTCGGCATCCATGGCGAGCCCGGGCGTCGCCGCGACCCGTTGAAGAGCGCCGACGCCATCGCCGAGGAAATTTGTGCGGCGATATCAGGCGATCTGGGAGACAGGGCAAAAGGCCCGGCGCTGCTCTTCGTCAACGGCTTCGGCGGCACGCCGCTGATGGAGCTCTACCTGATGTACAACAGTGCCCGGAAAATCTTCGAGAACACCGGCGTGACGGTCGCCCGATCACTCGTCGGATCCTATGTGACATCGCTCGACATGGCCGGCTGCTCGATCACGCTGACCATGCTCGACGACGAGACGACCGCATTGTGGGACGCACCGATGCATACGGCTGCGCTGCGCTGGGGGATGTAGAACCGCCAACGCCGCGCTGCGGCTTACGACAAGAAGCGGCTGTCAAAAAGCAAAACCCGCTTCGATCTGCGAAGCGGGCCTTTGCAAGAACCCCAGAAACAGTCGGTGACACCAATGTCCTGCGCTATCCCGAGCATTGTCAGGCCAGTGTGGTGGAGTTAGACACAATGTTGCTTTGTTTACCTTTGGTAAGGTAAGGAATCCGGTGGGTTTTGGGAGAGCAGAACATGCGTTACAATTGGGATCGGGCGCCGACGGGTTTCGAACGTCACAGAAAGGCGCTGACCGCTGCCTTGCTGATCGCCGGCGGTGTCGGCCTCATGCTCGCGGCGCTGCCGCTCTAGAACCGGATTTGAGCGCAAGCAGGCAATTTTCAGCGCAGCTGGCCGGTCACGGCGATAAAACGGCGGTCCCGTCCTTCAAATCCCTGGCTGAAGCGTTGCACAAGCACGACAAGAACTGCCGGTTTGCCATCCGGAGTGTATGCATAGGATACCGACAGGCTGCAAGAGGTCGGGCAATTCCTCGAGCCGGGCACGGTCTTGTCCTTATGCAGCAACTTGAACGGCTTGCCATCCTGTCCCTGTAGCGTCGACCAAGCGAGAACGCCAAAAGACGAAATTGCATATGCTTGCAAAAACAGCATACGCTATTTCAAAGACAGCAAACATTCCTGGGGAGGAAGCTTGATGGCGTCACGCTACCATGAGGTCTATGACGGCTGGAAACGCGATCCGGAAAAATTCTGGGCGGATGCGGCCAGGGCCATCGACTGGTTCACACCGTTCGACAAGGTCTTCGATCCGAATGCCGGCGTCTATGGGCGCTGGTTTGGCGGCGCCTCCTGCAACACCTGCTTCAACGCCGTCGACCGCCACGTGGCGGGTGGCCGCGCCGATCAGATCGCGCTGATCCATGACAGCGCGATTTCCGGCACGATCAGGAAATTCACCTATGCCGAACTGAAACGCGAGGTGGTCGCGCTGACGTCGGTGCTGAAGAATCGCGGCGTCCAAAAAGGCGATCGGGTCATCATCTATATGCCGATGGTGCCGGAAGCTGCCTTTGCCATGCTTGCCTGCGCCCGCATCGGCGCCGTGCATTCGGTCGTTTTCGGCGGCTTTGCCTCGCACGAGCTCGCCACGCGCATCGACGACGCCAGGCCAAAGCTGATCATTTCCGCCTCCTGCGGCCTGGAGCCCGGGCGCGTCGTCGCCTACAAGCCGCTGCTCGACAAGGCGATCGAGATGTCGCGGCACAAGCCCGAGGCCTGCCTCATCCTGCAGCGCGACCAGCTGCGCTGCGAGTTCAGGGAAAACCACGACATCGACTATGCCGACGCCGTCGCCCGTGAGCGGGCCGCGGGCGCCAATGTCGACTGCGTTCCGGTGCTCGCCACCGACCCGCTCTACATCATCTACACGTCCGGTACGACCGGCCAGCCCAAGGGCATCGTGCGCGACAATGGCGGCCACATGGTTGCGCTGAAATGGTCGATGGAGAACGAGTTCGGCGTCAAGCCGGGCGAGGTGTTCTGGGCGGCTTCCGACGTCGGCTGGGTGGTCGGCCATTCCTATATCGTCTACGGCCCGCTGCTGCATGGCTGCACGAGCGTCATGTTCGAGGGCAAGCCGGTCGGCACGCCCGACGCCGGCACCTACTGGCGAGTGATATCAGAGCACGGGGTGGTCGCGCTGTTCACCGCGCCGACCGCCTTCCGCGCCATCAAGGGACAGGACCCAAAGGGCGAATTCGTCCCGAAATACGACCTGTCGAAATTCCGCACGCTGTTCCTCGCCGGCGAGCGCGCCGATCCGGAGACCATCAAATGGGCGGAGCAGAAATTGAACGTGCCGGTGATCGACCATTGGTGGCAGACCGAGACCGGCTCGCCGATGACGATCAACCCAGCCGGATTGGGCCTGCTGCCGGTGAAATACGGCTCGCCCGGCGTGCCGATGCCTGGCTACGACATCCGCGTGCTCGACGATGCCGGCCACGAAGTGCCACGCGGCACGTTGGGCAATGTCGTGGTCAAGCTGCCGCTGCCGGCCGGCTGCCTGCCGACGCTGTGGAACGCCGATGACCGGTTTCGCCAAGCCTATCTCGAGGAATTTCCCGGCTTCTACAAAACGGCGGATGCCGGCATGATGGACGAGGACGGCTATTTGTTCGTCATGGCCCGGACCGACGACATCATCAATGTCGCCGGCCACCGGCTGTCGACCGGCGCCATGGAGGAGGTGCTGGCCGCCCATCCCGACGTTGCCGAATGCGCCGTCATCGGCATCGCGGATGCGATGAAAGGCCAGGTTCCGCTCGGCTTCGTCGTTCTGAATGCGGGTGTCGCGCGCGACACCCGCGCCATCGAGACCGAGGTGGTCACCCTGGTGCGCGAGCGGATCGGCCCGGTCGCCGCCTTCAAGACGGTAGTGACGATCAAGCGCTTGCCAAAGACGCGCTCCGGCAAAATCCTGCGCGGAACCATGCAGAAGATTGCCGACAAGGAAGAATGGACGATGCCGGCGACCATCGACGACCCGGTCATTCTCGACGAAATCACCGCAGCGCTGAAGGGACGCGGAATCGGCCGGTAAAGACATCGGGCCATCGACAGCGCGCCGGTAGCCAATTGGCTATTGTGCATGCAGCAAATCGCCATACAGTTTTGTCGGGGCGCCCACCGACGATACGGCATGGCTCAGCAAAAAACCACATTTGGCGGCGTCGACATACTTCGATTTCTCGCCGCAGTCCTCGTGATGTCTACCACTATGGTTACTGGGTGTGGGCCTTTCCCGCCGGCGTTTCGGCACAGGCCACCGGCGGCATCCCGCCGCATCCGGAACTGGAGATGCTCGGCTCCGGATGGGTCGGCGTCCAGGTGTTTTTCGTCATCAGCGGCTTCGTCATCGCCTTCAGCGCCGAAAACTCGACCGCGTTGCGGTTTTTCGAGGCAAGGGTGAGGCGGCTGGCGCCGGCGGTCTGGATCTGCGCGCCGGTCACCGCGGCGGTGCTGCTCCTCGTCGGGCTCAGCTGGCCGACAGATGCCGTGACCCGGCTCATTCGCACGGCATTGTTTGCTCCCTACTCCCCCTGGGTCGACAGCGTCTATTGGACGCTCGGCATCGAGATCGCCTTTTACGCCGTCGTCTGGACCTTGCTGTGGCTGGGCCGCTTCCATCTGATGGAGGTCGTGGCCATCGTGATCGGCCTGATCAGCACGCTCTTCTGGTGCCTGTATTATCCGCTCGACTGGTCCGAGTTTGCCGAGGCGCGTTGGCTCGCCCTGCTGTTGGTGCATCACGGATGCTTCTTTGCGACGGGCGTCATGATCTGGCTGATGCGATTCAAGGCGGTGACGCCGTTCCGTCTTGTCCTCTGCGCGCTGTTTCTGGCCGGCTGCGTCCTGCAGATCGCCAGTTCGGTCGATGTTCACACTGTGAAGGTCGAAGAGCAGATGCCATACGCGCCGCCGATCTTCTTCTTCCTGGTTGCCATCGCCCTGATGGCATGGTCGTTGCGGCTCGATCTGTCCTGGCGCGGCTGGCGCCGGATCGGCCTGATGACTTATCCGCTCTATCTGATCCATGATGTCGTCGGCGCGGCCATTCTCGGCGCCTTGATGCGTGCGGGAGTGCCATACCTGCTTTCGGTGGTCATCGTCGGGGCGACCATGATCGCGGCGAGCTGGCTGATTGCGATCGAGGCCGAACCGCGAGTCCGGCTTCTGCTCGACCACACCATCTTCCGCTATCGTCTCAAGGCGGCGTAACGGCGCCGGCGTGTCACGCCGGTTCCTGGCTGCAAACGTCCTGCTGTGGAATGTGCGGCGCGAAGCATGGTGCCCACCACTTTTGCGCCACCGTCGCGGCTCGATCGACCTTGAGCGCCGGCTGCCGGTTATGGTCTGTTCGAGGGATATTCGTGTTCGCTCACGACGGCCTCTGGCCCGGTTCGGCCTGGCCGCGCAGGACGACGACGCTCTGCTCAATGTCCGTTCCTATAGACCGGCCTCAGGTCTTTGCCTTCGTCCGCGCTTCCGACTTTTCCAGATAGTAGGACGAGTATCTGTCGAAGAATTTTTCCGAGCCGCCGATCGATCCATATTTCGCCAGCTTCTTCAAATCGACCTTGTTCAAGACGACGCCGACGATCTTGTTGGCGATATAGGGTTCCGAGCTCAGGATGGATTGCACCATCGCACGCGGCGTGTGCCCCCACTCGGTTACGAGCACGAAGCCGTCGGCAAGCGGAGCAAAGGCCTTGGCATCGACCACCGGGCCGAGCGGCGGCAGATCGACGATGACGTACTCGAAGGTCTCCTTGGCATTGTCGATGAAACGCCGCATCCCGGCCGACGACAGAAGCTCACTCGTGTGCGAGAAATGGCCGCGCGGCACAGCCGGGACGATCGCCAGCTTGGTCTGCCGGTCGATCTTGCCGACGGACTGCCAGGTCTGCCCGCTCACCACCGCTTCCATCAGGCCTTGCTCGGCTTCCATGCCAAGACTGCGGCTGAGGCCGGGGTTGCGCAGATCGCCGTCCACCAGCAGGGTTTTCGACCCGTTGGCAGCAAGCAGTCCTGCCAGATTCGCCGCCACGGTCGACTTGCCCTCGCCGGGAAGGACCGAGATCACGCCAATGACCCGGCTGCCCTGCCCTTCCATCACGACGTCGAAGGCAATTTTGGCGCTGCGAAGCGTTTCGGAAAACATCGATGCCGGCGCATCGACGCTCACCCGCATGCGCGCGCGTCTTTCAGCAGCCGACGGTGATTGGGCGGTTTTGACGTCCGCCGGACCGTCATCACGCTTGTCTTCCTTAGCGACCTTGCTGCCGATGATCGGCAGGTAGCCGAGGAATTTTAGGCCGACGCGATCGCGAACGTCCTCGCCGGTCCTGAAGAACCGTTCCCTGAATTCATTCAGGCCACCAACCCCGGCCCCCATCATCACGCCAAGCACAAGCGAAAGTCCCAGCACTATGGACGTGCGCGGGGTTGCCGCGGACTGCGGCAGCGTCGCGTCCGAGATGACGCGGATCTTGCCGACCGGGAAGGATTGCTGCTGGGAGGCTTCTTCGTAGCGGCCAAGGAACGTCTGATAGAGCGTCGAGAGCGCCGTTGCCTTCTGCTCGAGTTCGCGCAGCTTGACCTGCGACTGGTTATCGATGGAACTCTTGCCAGCCGCTAACGCGACATTTGCGCGGAGCGCCGTCTCGCGCGCGAGAGCGACTTCGTATTCGTTGCGGTAGCTTTCGGTCAACTGCTTCAGCTCGCCGAAAATCTGCGCTGATATGTCGGCCTTTTCCTTGGCGAGTGCGACCGCCTGGGGATGCTCAGCCCCGAAATTGGCTTCGATATCCTGCTGCCGCTTGGCGACAGTGAGATAGCGGGTCTTGAGCGTTGAAATGATCGAGTTGGCCGGCTGGTCGGCGGATATGGCGGCATCCCTGAATGCGTTGTCAGAACCGCTTTCGACGATCGACTTGTATTGCTGGTAGCGGGCGCTGGCGCGCGCGGTATCGGCCTGCGCCTCAATGAGCTGACTGTTGAGGTCGCCCAGTTGCTTGTCGCTGATCAATTGGCCATCGTTGACGGCCAACCCATGTTCGGCCCTGAACTTCTCGACGGCGAGCGCCGCTGCCTGGGAACTTTCACGAAGCTCCGTCAGCCGGCCTTGCAGCCAGACCGCCGCGCGCTCGGTCGCATCGAAGCTCGCATCGAGCTGGTCCGCGAGATAGGCGTCGGCATAGGCTTTGGTGATCGCGGTCGCAAGTGCGGGATCCGTCGCCTGATAGGCGATGGAGATCACATAGCTTCGACCTATGCGCTCGGCTTGCACCTCGTTTTGCAGTTTGAGGATCGCGTAATCGCGGCGTGACGAGGCAATCATCGCGTCACGCGTCGCCGGATCGAGCTGGGTAACGTCGGTGGTGCTCACGGCGGGGCTGGGACGGAAATACCGGATCACACCGCGCACAAAACCGACAGCCTTCGAAACCGCCGACGTCGGAGGATACAGGAAGGCGTCATTCTGATCGAGCTTCTGCTTGTCGACGACCACCGCCGCCAACCTCGCCGAGTGAAGAATTTCGATCTGGCTCAGAATGGCGGAATCGGTCTGCATGCTGACCGACGCCGCCGACACCTCGTCAACGACCTTATTCAAGCCTTCGTCGATAAGCACGCGGCTCGTCGCCATGTAGGTGGGAGGCGTGGTCTGCAAATAGAGCACGCCCAGAAAAAGACCGATGGCAGCGCATGCCGCGACCACCTTTGCCTGCCTTGCTGCCATGCTGAGCAGGCGCTCGACATCGATGAAATCGTCGGCGCTGACTGCGTCCGAACTCGGCAATGGTTTCCTCTTGTCGAGAGGAAAATTGGCATAATTCATCTTCGGTCCAATTCTAGTTTACATCTAGAGCGGCGGTCCCTCACGTCGACCTGTGCCGCCGCTCTATCTCTTGTTCGAGCATCGGATTCCCCAAAACCGCTCTATACTTTTGGGTCCGATGCTCCCGTTTGCAGGCCTAAAGCAGGATCGGAAGCATCAGCACATATTCATGCGGAGCGTCTTGCGTCACCTATCCTCCCAAAAAATGGACATTATGCGGCTTCCACCCGGCGCTCATGCGATCGGACGAACTCCTGAAGCATCTCGAAGATCGGCCCCTTCATGTCGTCGCGCGCCAGCGCGAAGGCGATATTGGCCTGGATGAACCCTTCTTTCGAGCCGCAATCGAACATCCGCCCGTTGAAGGGCTGGGCGAAGAAAGCCTGGCTTTGCGCAAGGCGGACCATGGCGTCAGTCAGCTGGATCTCATTGCCGGCGCCGCGCTGCTGATTGCCGAGCAGCGCGAATATCCCAGGCTGCAGGATATAGCGGCCGTTGATGTAATAGTTCGACGGCGCGTTGGCCGGAGCCGGCTTTTCGACCATGGCGGTGACCTCGAAACCCGAGCCGACATCCGCGCCGCATCCGACGATGCCGTATTTGCTGGTCTCGGTCGGGTCGCAGCGCTCGACGGCAATGACGTTGCCGCCGGTCTGCGCATAGAGGTCGGCAATTTCAGCGAGACATCCGCGCCCGCCGAAGGACACCATGTCGGGCAACAGCAATGCGAAGGGCTCATCGCCGATGACTTCCCGGGCGCACCACACCGCATGGCCGAGACCTTGCGGCGACTGCTGGCGGATGAAGCTCGTCGCACCAGCCACGGGAAGCAGGCTTTCCAGCGCCTGAAGCTGCGCCGTCTTGCCGGTCTGTTCCAAAGTCCCGATCAATTCTGGATGCAGGTCGAAATAATCCTCAATGACCGCCTTGTTGCGGCCCGTCACGAAGACAATGTGCTCGATGCCGGCTTCGAACGCCTCATCCACCGCATATTGCACGACAGGCCTGTCGACGACCGGCAGCATTTCCTTCGGCATCGACTTGGTCGCCGGCAGGAACCGCGTTCCAAGCCCCGCTACCGGTATGACTGCCTTCCTGACTTTCTTCATCGCTTATTCCTTCTGAGGAGATCGACTTCAACCTGTCGCAGGCCGCGAAAACTGTTTTCACCTGCCTGCACCTTTTACCTCCCCCGCACCCACGGCAAATTGCGCCGCCACCCTTCGCAGCCGGACGGCGATCGGCATGCTCATATGCCGAACCGCCGCCGGATCGCTCAGCGCCGTCCACACCGCCTTGAGCGGGGAGCGCGCCTTGATGTGCTGGACCAGCGACAGGAACGACGCCGCCTTGCGCAGGCTGCGTGTGCGTCTTGCGAAAGCGGCCTCGGCCTTTGCATCCATCGAATGGGTTCTGGCGAAGACGAGGTCGGCCTTGCGCATCGCCTCGACGTGATTAAGTTCAAGCACGCGGGAAATGGAGCCGGTCCGGATATGGTAGACATAGCCGGTCGTCGGCTCGACCACGCATTTTCCGCCTTTGGCCAGAGCACTGGCCAGCAGGATGTAGTCTTCGCCGATGATCAGGCTTTCGTCATAGCGAAGCGCGTTTTCGTTCAGAAAGCGTCGCTGGAAGATCGGTTTGAGATAGCCGAGGTTGAACCTGGATTCGAAGACCACATTGCCGGCGATATAGTCGGCCAGCGAGATTTCACTTAAGCCCTCGAGATAGTCGGCCGGGAACATCGTCTCTTCGGCAACGCCGTCCTCGCGAACGACCTGGAGATTGTCGACCGCGATCTCGGCACCCGCTTTTTCGGCGCGGTCAATCATGGTGCAGATCCGCCCGGGATAGACGGCATCGTCGGAATCGAGGACCGCGACCCATCTGCCACGGGCAAGCTCAAGCCCGGCATTCCTGGCGCCGCCGGGACCACGGTTTTGCTCAAGGGCGACGACGCGCACGATGTCCTCGGGGTAGGATCGCGCCAGATCGAGCGTCCGGTCGCGTGACTGGTCGTCGACGACGATCACCTCAACGCTGACATTGCGCTGGGCGATGGCGCTGGCGATCGCCCGCTCGATGGTCAGCTCCGCATTGTAGGCGGCAATGACAAAGGTGACGTCAGGCTGCACGCTTGCCCCCTCCCTGCGGCGTGGGCAGGCCGTATTGGCGGATTTCACGCACGCCGACGAGACCGCTCACGACGCCGACATGCATAATGCCGCGAAGCACGCTGCGGTTCCTGCGCACGGGACTGATGGCGACCGGGATTGCCGATGCGAAACAAAAAACCGCCTTTGCCGAGGCAAGGCCGACTTGCCTGACCAGCGCGAGGCCACTCGCGTCGCGTCCCAGGAGGTGCCCATGCGTCTGCCCGACGCGGAACCGGCGGCGACGGAGCCAGTCGAATGCGGCCCTGGCGCGTGGCACCACTTCATCGACCCAGGCCTGCGGCGAAAAGACGATGCGACCGCCGGCCTTGACCATATGGTCGAAGAATTCGGTGTCCTCGCCGCCGGTCTGGCCACGCGCCAGGCTGAACCGCCGGCCGCGGAGGCAGTCGGCGCCCATCCTGAGCAGGACGTTGCAGGTGTAGCCGGTGCGGATCTCGCCGCCCACCCAGACGGGCAGGGTGGAGTGGAAATCGCCGCGGCGCATCCAGTCGGGCGCGTCCGGCCGATAGCGCGCCCGCACCGGCCCGAGCACGGCGGCAGCACCACTCACTTCCGCCGTCGCAACCAATTCGGCGAGCCATCTCGACGATGCCGTTTCGTCATCGTCGAGGAAGGCGACGAAATCCGCCGTGCTGGCGTCGAGGCAGGCGTTGCGGGCGATCGAGATGTTGCGCGCCGGGCAATGACGGTAGCTGATCGGCAGCTTCAGCGTCTCCGCCAGCGTCGCCACCAGCAGCTCGGCCGTCGGGCCGTCATCATTGTCGGCGACGATGACGCGGATGTCGAATCCCGAAGGCACCTCCAGGGCGGCTATGGAGCGAAGCGTGTCGGCAAGCTCCGGCCGCCGAAACGTGCAGACGCAAATGTCGATGCTGCGGTTTTTGCTGCGGTTTTTCTCGGCCACACCCATCACGCTACCCTCCTATGCTGCGATCGCGGTCCAAGCAGTTGCAGCCAAAAGCCGACGGACCAGCCGAAATGCATGACCATCGCCGAAATCCCGGCAAGCGCACTGTCCGGATTGCGCTGGCTGATGGCGGTCCACACGCCATAGCCGAGGCAAACCGACGCCCACACCAGAAGTGGCACGACCGCCAGCCAATGCACGAAGAAAAAGGCAGAGAGAAGGACGACAGGGAATACCAGGAGCGGCACCATCTGTCGGACCTTCGGTATCATGCGGTGCTTGAGAACGTTCTTTGCGCGGCCGCGGCCATAGCCGAGATACTGGAAATACAGGCCGGCGAGCGACGAGCGCGGGTAGTAGATCATTTGCGTCTTGCCGCTCATCCAGATCCGGTAACCGGCCTGACGGAGCCGATAGTCGAGCTCCGCATCCTCGTTGTGGCTGAACGTCTCGTCATAGCCGCCCACCGCCTTGAAGGCCGATATCCGCATCAGCGCATGGTGGCCGTGATCGACCCACTCGCCCGCCGAGAGATGCCGGTGCTTGGAGCCGCCCGTGCCGAGCTTGGAATTCTGTGCGGCCGCCACCGCTTTCTGCACCGTGCCGCTGCCGCTGGTCAGCATCGAGACGACGACCGAATCGGCGCCAGTGGCCAGCGCCTCCTCGACCAGCCGATCGCAATAGTCCGGGGGATAGCCGCCATGCGCGTCGATACGAATGAGATATTCAGCCCCCTCGCCGTAACTGGCGACGGCGAGATTGATCGCCGCGCTCTGGAGGCGCTTTTCATTGTGAAGAAGGATAATCCGCGGATCCTTCCCGGCAATCTCCCCGACGATCGCCCTTGTGCCATCCGTACTGCCGCCATCGGCAACGACGATCCTGGCGCCGAGCCTCTCGGCCGCCGGTCGAAGCTCATGAACAAGCGCACCGATGTGAGCCGCTTCGTTCAGGCACGGAATCACGATCAGGCTGGGAGGAAGCATTTCGGTTGGCGTCATCGGCCCATATCCATCCCTCGCCATCCTAGGCAAGTGCCCGGGCAGCATACGGACCCTGCGCAACCGTCAACCCGCGAAGCTTCTCGACGAGCGCCCGGCAATCGCTCCGATCGTGGCTCCAGGTTCGCGGATTGCGGGCAAGAACACGCGCCCGCAATTTCCCGAAACGATGCTCGACCATATCGCCCAGGGCGGCTTCGAGTGCCTCGGGCGTGGCCTGAGGCAAAAGAACGCCGATGCCCTGCCGGTCGAGAAACCGGCCGGTTTCGGTGTTGCCCATCGAGATCGGCACGGCGCCGAAGCGGCAGCCCTCGTAGAGACGGTTGGGCAGCAGCCATTCGGAATTCAGCCCCTGCTCGAAAAAATCGATGGCCCAGGAGAAATGGACCTCGCGGTAGACCGTCGCCATATCCTCGGGGTTCCGATAGGGCCCACCAAACGAAAGCCAGGGCTCGGCTTCGACAAAACCGTGAAAATCCGGAAATTCGGAAAGCGCCGGGCGACCCCTGAGGATGATTTCGAAGCGACCGTCGAGCTGTCGGGAAAATTCGGCCAGAAGCTCTAGGGAGCGGCGGCACCGGAGCGCGCCGAACCAGCCGATCCGCCAAGGCGGAGCGACAGGATCATCCGCCACTATGCGATCATCCAGCGCAACCGCGGCAGGCTCGAAATATTTGTTTTCGAGCAGTTCGACCGGCGCGGCAATCTGCCCGAACGGCTTGAAATAGTTGGCAATAAACGCCGGCGAACTGGTCACCAGCAGATTTATATCCCTGGCCAGATAGCGCTCCGCGCCGCGCATCGCCTTGCCGAGAAAGTCGTCGCGGAGCAGCAGGCGATGGATGTCGAGACACTCGTAGACGATCGGCACCGCCGCCTGGAACGCCGATCTGGCACGCCGGGCAAGCGCCAGCATTTCTAGATTGCGCGCGATGATGAGGTCGGGTCTTGGCATCGAGCCGAGTTTCGAGGCGATCAAGACCGCCGCCTTTGTGACTGCTGCCAGCCGCTGGGCGAATCGGCCGTCGCGCGTCGCGCCAAGGTCGATAGGGCGCAAGCCTTCGACGTCGGTGACCGGGCTTGCCGTCCGACGGAAGCCCGCCAGTGTAACCTGGGCGCCGCCTGCCTTAAGCATTATGATCCGCCGGCGCACTGCCGGGTCGGAGACGTCGTGTACCAAGTACAAGACATGCAGCATGAAAACTCGACCGCTGTTGGCCCACCCGCAAGAATCCTAGTACAGCTCGTGCTGCATCGCAACATTTTTGGTGCAGCGTAGCAAAAATCCACGTTTTTTGTTGCGCTGCAAAATCGATGGGTTAATCTCGCTCTGCTTGGGCCGCATGGACCGCGCGTTGGCCTGCCATCGGGCTGCGCGCCAATAATCACGACGCGAGGACCATCCGTGGCGACAGCATTTTCGGCCAACCCGCCGCAATCCGCTTCCTTTGGCAACCGTCGATGGAACCACGGGACTACTCACGAAATGAGGTCATTCCATGAAGATCGCGGTTGAAAACACCGTCTGCCTGAATACCGGGGATGCAGCGATCCTCCTGGCGATCCGCCATGTTTTCAAGACGATCGTGCAAGACGACATCCAGTTCTACGTCTTCGACAGCCAGCCGGAGGTGGCGGCGAGGCTCTACACGAAGAAAGAGTATCCGGATCTCGAATTCCACAAGCTGCTGTCGGAATCGCTGTTCCGTTACAAATACGGCAGCGGGCTGAAGAATCTGTTCAAGCCGATCTACAATCGGCTCGTACTCAATGCCCTGCGGCGGTTCGGCACCGGCGGCATTCTCGGGCGTTTGTTCAGCCCAAGCAATCGCCGCGGTCTCGATATCTACAAAGACGCCGATCTCGTGGTCACGACAGGCGGAACCTATCTCGTCGAGACCTACAATCTGGAACGGCGCCTCAACCAATTCCGGATCGACGCGATTCTGGGCAAGGACCCGGTCTTCTTCACGCAATCGCTTGGCCCGTTCAACAAACGTTACAATCGCCAGGAGTTGAACCCGATCTTCGACCGGAGCCCGCTCATGCTGCTGCGCGACGAACGTTCGAGAGGCCACATTGTGGACATGGTGAAAGACCCTGGCAAATGCCACGTCGTGGCCGACGCAGTCTTTGCCCTGGCCGATACCGACAGGATCGGAAATCTTCTGGCCTCCGGCCAGTCGGCGACGGTCACCGGCCGTGTCGCCATTTCCGTCCGTCACTGGAACTATGTCAGCGACGGCGAGGGCGGCATGCGCCGCTACATCGACTCGATTCGCGAGATCGCCACTATCCTTGTCAGGGACCACGCCAAGGAGGTGACGTTCGTCTCCACTTGCCAAGGGGTACCGGAATACGCCCATGACGATTCCAAGACGGCGCGGGCGATCGTTGCCGAGCTCGATTCGGAGATCGCCAAGCATGTAAGTGTGGACGCTTCGTTCCACACGCCGGAGCAACTGATGGCACTGGTGAAAGGCTTCGACTTCGTCGTCGCAACGCGCATGCACATGATGATCATGTCGCTCTGCGTCGGCACGCCGGTACTGCCTATCGCCTATGAATTCAAGACCAAGGAACTCGCCAAGCGGATCGGCGTCGCCGACCTGCTGCTCGACATCGATACGGTGACACCTGAGGAAGCGAGCCAGAAGCTCGGCAGACTTACCGCCAATCTCGACCTCTATCGCAGGACGAGCCTTCAGGCAGTGCTTGAGGAGCACGCGTCGGCGATGTCGGCAGGTGAGCTGTTGAGACCGGTAATCGCTCGCCTAGCGGGCGTTGCGCATGGCGCTGGAAAGTGTGGTGAACAGGGCGCTGCGCGACTGGCGAAGGGCAAGCATGAGGATCAGGCCGATCGAATAGTTGAGTGCAACCGCCAGGAGCACCGCGAGCAGGTCTGACCGGCCGGTCAGAGATACCGGCAACTCCCGGTACGCCGACCAGGCGAGCAGGGACGACACGATAAAGAGCCCCTGCATGATCAGGAAGTCGGCTGCGGTGACCGGGCCGACGCGGTGGATAAGGACGGCGAGCACCGGGACGCGCAGCACGTAGCCGCTGATCGCATAGGCCGCCGCGACACCGACGGCGCCCCAGTGCAGACCAATGATGAAGGCGGCGACCGTCGTCAGCGACGAGTAGATGCCCCAGTGGAACATGGTCTTGGTCTTGCCCTGGCAGATGAAGATCCATCCGGTGGTGCTCGATACGGGCTGGATCAGGCTGGCGATGCCCAGCCAGGCGAAAATCGGTGCCACCGCTGTCCAGCGCTCGCCGAAGAGAAGCCCCACCACCTGGTCCGACGTCAGCGTCAGTGCCGCGATGCCAGGCATGGTGACGGCCGCCAGCATCCAGTTGGTTCGCACATAGATGTCGCGAAACCGCGCCTTGTCCTCATGGATGCGGCTCAGCAGCGGCACCATCACGCGTGTCAGCGGCTGGTTGATGTTCTGCAGCGGAAACAGCAGGAGCTTGTAGGCTCGGTCATAGTAGCCGAGTTCGACGGCGCCCGAATATTTTCCGATCAGGATGTTGTCGAGATTGCGCGAGAAGAAGTTGGCCAGATTGAAACCGGTCAGATTGGCGCCGAAGGACAATATGCCGGTATCGACCTTCAGGTCCGGCCGCGACGGCGTCCAGCGCGCCACCTGCCATGCCGCGGCCAGCGCGACAACAGCCGAAACCGCCGGGCCGATGACCAGCGACCAATAGCCCAGTCCCGCGTAGGCGGCGATTGCGGTAGTCGCAAGTCCGGCAGCGGCGGTAATCACGTCGTTCAGCGCGAGCTGGCCAAAGCGCAAATGACGGTTCATCAACGCCAAGGGCACCGCAGCAAGGGTGCCAAGAAGCAGCGGCAAGGCAGAGCCGATGGTGATCCCGACCATGCGTTGATCGCCGTAGAAGGCGGCGATAGCGGGCGCCAGGCATACCACCACCACGGCACTGCCCAGCCCAACCAGCGCACTGATCCAGAATACCTGGTTGAGCTGCTCCGCGCTGATATCCTTGCGCTGGACCACAGCCTGCTGCAGGCCGAGATTCTGAAGCAGCCCGACAAAGGCCACGATCGGCCCAACGGAAGCCACCAGACCGAAATCCTCGGGCACGAGCAGACGAGCGAGCACGATCACCGAGAGAAACTGGATCGCCATCTTGAAGCCTTGCGCGCCGATCGTCACGACGCCGCCGCGCAGGGCGACGCGACCGAGCTGGGGGGGCGGGTTGGCGTTCATGCCGGGTGCCTGGCTTCGGCCAGCTGGGCGACGATCTTCGCAAAACGGTCGTTGAGCACGTCCGCGTTGAAATCCTGCTCGATCTTGCGGCGCGCCGCACGTGCTATGCGCTCGCATTTCTCCGGGTTCTCGGCCACCCAGACAAGCTTGCGGGCCAACGTCGAAACGTCTCGCTCCGGTGCGAGGAAGCCCGTCTCCTGATCCTCGATCAGCTCGGGGATGCCCGAGTGATAGGTGCTGACCACGATCAGCCCGGCGGCCATTGCCTCCATCAGCGCCACCGGAATACCCTCGAGATCGCCGTCCTGTGCGGCAACGCTGGGCAGCAGGAATACGTGGGCGTCGCGCAGGCGCTGCTTGACCTCGGCGTGCGGACGCGGCCCGAGGAAAGTCACCCTGTCGGCAATGCCTAGATTTGTGGCGAGCTTCTTCAACTCCTCCAGCAATTCGCCGCCGCCAATCACCGAATAGACCCAGTCGCGCCGCGGCAGGCTGGCGAGGGCGCGAAGCGCAAATTCGATGCCCTTCTTTTCGGTCAGCCGGCAGACTGAGATGAAGGACAGCGTGTCCCGGTCCCAAGAACGCCATTGGTAGTCGATCTCGCCCGGCCGCACGCCCATATGGTGAACCATGACCTGCGCCGGGGGTGCGCCGACGCCGATCAGGGCGTCGCGGAAAAACGCGTTCACCGGCAGCTGGAGAACGCCCTTTTCGAAAACAATCTTATAGCGCGTGAGCGTGCCGTCATGCAGCGGTTCGCCGACATCGCGGCCGTGGAATATGGTCACCAGCGGCGCGGAAATCCGGCCTCGTTTCATGGCGCGGGCGACGCGCATGCCGTTATTGCCGAAATGCGCGACGATCACGTCGGCGTTCTGCAATTTGCGCGCAAAGGCGATGTCGACAGCGGTCGAGAGTTTATCCCAGAACCTGCCTGACCATTTCCTGAGCGTCGGGCGAAAGCGCCCCAGTCCGCCCCACCAGCAGACGACCTTGCCAGGCAGCGCCTGCCAGCGGCGATCGTCGATATTGCTGTCCTTGCCGAAGGACGTCTCATTGCAGACGACGCCGACTTGCATGCCGCGCTCGAGGCACCCGGCTATCTGGTCGAGGACGAAGGTCTCCGACAAAGAGGGGAATTTATCAACTACGAAGCAAATCTTCATCGAATGGACGATCTTTCGAGACCGGTCGGCGATCTGCTCGCGCGGATAAGGGCTGAAGCCCGTTGCCGCGTTGCGAGGCGCTTCAAGCGTCTGCTGTTGTGCGTGTTGTTTTCCCAAAGCCGCTCGCACCCCGGGGTCAGGCGCGAAGGCAGGCTTTTGGGCGACATGCATGGTTTTGGACGAAATGCATCAGGCGGCACGCTCCATAGCCCCTTGCCTGGCGCTGTCGAGAACGCCGAGGAAGGTCGCGAACTGAATGTCGGGGTTCATCTGCGGCCGCTCCGAAAACAGCTGCGCCGCCGCCGACAGCCTGCCGTACTCGGCCTTGTCGCTCCATAGCCGCCTCACTGCGGCGACCCAGTCGTCGAGCGGTGCGTCATAGTCGAGCACCACGCCGCCGGCGCCAATCGCTTCCGGCAGGCCGCCGCGCCGGGAGCCGACGACCGGAATGCCGCTGCAATGGGCCTCGGATGCCACTCGGCCCCAGGCCTCTTCCCATTTGCTGGGCGCCAGCAGGATCTTGGTGCGGCCATAGACCGTCTTCATGTCGCTGGTGCGGCTTTCCAGCCTGACGTTGCGGAGCGGCGCGATGATCTGTTCGATCTGCGCCCGGTGGTCGTCGTCGAGCTTCCAGCTTTCGACGAACAGGAACGGGATTTCGGGGCATTGACCGGCGATGCGCACGGCGAGTTCGAACCCTTTTTCATTGTAAGGGTTGATCAGTGTGACGAATTCGCCGGTTGTCGGCGTGCTGTAGAGCCCGGGATTGATGGTCGGCGGGATCACGGTCGAATCGATGCCGAACTTTTCCTTATAGGTGCGCGCGGTGAATTCGGAGTTGGCGATATAAAGCGCCGAATGCAATTCGCGCAGGTCGCCGGCCAGTTCGTGGAATTCGACGTTCCGCAGATAGACCACCAGCGGCACGTCGAGCGCCTGCAGCGCCTTTCCGATCGGCACCGATTTGTGGCACTGCACGACGGCGACATCGGGATCGAGCCGTTCGACCGCGAAGCGCGCCGCCTCCCAGGGAAACCATGCCCGCACGACCGGATAGCCGGGATAGCTGTCGATGACAGCACGCTGGCGAAGCAGCTTCATCTTGGCGCGCGCCTTGAAACCGAACATGCCGTCACCGAACAGCGCCGCCAGAACCGAGGCGTCATGACCGTGCTCGCGCAGCTGCTCGACCAGATGGTGCGTGCTCGACTGAACGCCACCGCTGAACTGCGGCGTGTAGCCGTTGCCGCCTGCAAACAGAACTTTCATGGACCTGGCTCCTTGCTGGACCACCCTATCGTCACGCCGCCATTCTGCCGATCGAGTGATATTCGATGCCGTAGCGAGCGATGACCTTCGGGTCGTAGAGATTTCGGCCGTCGAAGATGATCGGCGTGATCAGCGCATCCTTCATCGCGTCGAATGACGGCGCCTGGAAGTTCTTCCACTCGGTGGCGATCATGAGCGCATCGGCGCCACGCAGCGCTGCCTCCTTGGTCCCGCACAAGAGCAGATCTTCGCGCAGTCCATAGATGGCCTGGCATTCCTGCATCGCCTCGGGATCGTAAGCCTGCACTTTCGCACCGGCCTTCCAGAGCGCTTCCATCAAGACACGCGCCGGCGCCTCGCGCATGTCGTCGGTATTGGGCTTGAAAGCGAGGCCCCACAGCGCAAAGGTCTTGCCCTTCAGATTGCCCTTGAAATAGCGGTTCACCTTGTCGAACAGGACCGACTTCTGGTCGTTGTTGCGTTCCTCGACCGCGCGCAGCAGCTTGGCATCGAACTTGACGCCTTCGGCGGTCTTGATCAGGGCGCGCACGTCCTTGGGGAAGCATGAGCCGCCATAGCCGAGGCCCGGATAGATGAAGTGGTAGCCGATGCGCGGGTCGCTGCCGATGCCCTTGCGGACTTCCTCGATGTCGGCGCCGAGTTCCTCGGCCAGGTTGGCCATTTCGTTCATGAAGCTGATCTTGGTCGCCAGCATGCAATTGGCCGCGTATTTGGTGAACTCGGCGCTGCGCACATCCATCACGATCATCTTCTCGTGGTTGCGATTGAATGGAGCGTAAAGCTCACGCATCACCGCCTCGGTATCCTCACTGCCGGTGCCGACGATGATGCGGTCGGGCTTCATGCAGTCGGCCACCGCGGAGCCTTCCTTGAGGAATTCCGGATTGGAGGCGACGTCGAAACCCAGATCCTCGCGGCCCCGCGCCTTCAGCGTCGCGGCAATCCTGGCCTTTATCTTTTCGCAGGTGCCGACCGGCACGGTCGACTTACCGACGACGATCTTGGGCGCGTCCATCTCCCGGCCGATGGCCTCGGCAACGGCCAGCACATATTTGAGGTCGGCCGAACCATCCTCGCCCGGAGGCGTGCCGACGGCGATCATTTGTATCTGGCCATGCTTGACGGCGGCCGCGGCGTCGGTGGTGAACTTGATGCGGCCGGCCGCGTGGTTCTCCTTGACGAGGTTTTCGAGCCCGGGCTCGAAAATCGGGATGAGGCCCTGATTGAGCCGCTCGACCTTTTTCACGTCGATGTCGACGCACACCACCTGGTGTCCGACTTCGGCAAGCACCGCCGCCTGCACGAGACCGACATAGCCAATTCCAAAGACCGTCAAATTCATTTGGTTTCATTCCTGTTCAAGACTTCGGAGCGCTTTCGGTCCGGCCGGTTCAGATTAATCTTTACTTTATGCTGCATGCCAGCGATTCCGGAAACTGGCATGGCTGGCCGAGCGCCGTGAATGCGACGCGATCCACTTGCATGGTGAGTTTGCGGCCCGGATCCGAAAACGGCCCCATCCATTCCTTCAACGTGTCGCTGCCCCAGAGGCTGAAGAATATCTTTTGCGCATGGGTGGGCAGCTTTGCCGGATCGGTGATCGTGTTCACCAGTTGGCCGTTGACGTACCAGCGCAGCCGGTCCTTCTCCCAGACGAAGGCGTAGTCGTTAAAAGCCTTGTCGGTGCCGCCAGCTACATTCACCAGTTTCTCGTTGTTGCCCTTGCCGGCTATGTAGGCGTTGACCTGCACCTTGGAGGTGTCCTTGGTCAGCACCTCGAAGTCGATTTCATCCCACGGCTGCTTGTCAGTAGGGCCGATGTAGGTGAAGAAGGCTGCATTGATGCCGGAGGCCGCATCGGTTTTCATCCGCGCCTCATAGGTGCCATAGCCGAAGCGCTGCTTGGTCTGGACCTCGCCGCAGGCAAAGTCGCGGTCCTTTAGTTTCCGCTTTTCGAAACCGAGCGTCAGCATGCCGTCGGAAAGCCGGACCTGGCTTTTGGACCAGGTGCAGTTCTGGTGCTTGCCGTTCGTCCAGCCGTCGGCAATGTACCAGCGCGCACGATCGAAGCTGGTGAAATCATCGACGAACGATGGCGCGGTCGGGATGTCCTGCGAATGGGAAGGGGTCGGGCCTGCAATCAGGCTGCCGAGTGCGAGCAGCAGAAACGCGCCGCGCGAACATAGCTGCCTCAGGTTCCCTTGCCTGATCGAGCGCGTGAACGGCCTGCCGCCGGCTGCGGGGGTGGACGTGCTTTTCGGATCCGCGTTCATACCAAACTCACCTTTGTGCTGCGCCCCCAACCCAAAGTCGACGTTCAAACCATGACGAAACGAGCTGACCTTGACCTTCTGCCAATACCTTCCTTGTGCTGCCTCTTTACTTGCCCAGTGACACCACACCTCCTGCCTGTGGGCCCACCCAGGGATCTCGAAGTTCACCCTGTGTCGGCGGCCGGCTTGGCAAAATCAGCCTTGGCGGTCGAGCTACGCTGGGCGCCTTCGTCGAAGATTGCATCCAGCGAATGACGGAGATCCTTCATCAGTTCGTTCTGGCGTGCGAGCGCCGCGATGCGTCGCTCGTAATTCAGGATCGACTTCGTCAGTTCGCTCACCTCGGAGGATCTGCTGGAGGAAGCCGCACCATTTTCCATCGCCTCGACCAGGAAGGCCGCGTTGGTGGCCTTTGCCCGGTAGCGATTCTCGAGGCCGTTTTTCTCCGCCTCGACCTCGGCTGCGATCTGGTCAAGCAGCTTTGCCAGGCGGTCAAGGCGCGAGATGTCGGTCTGCCTGTCTCGAGCCGGATCCCTTGATCTGAAGCCAAATATCGAGGCCATGCGCTCAGTTTCCTGTCATAGCCGGCCTAAGGCTATCCCTGCGTCCGGCCGGGCCAAAAAGTCTTGTCGCATCGTCCAGCTCCTCTGACAGGGGACATTTTCGGACCGATTCAAACAGCCTATCAAAACAGCCTATCAAAATTGCTGCACCGCAACATACATGCCATCCCCAAAGCGAGTAGGCAACCACCTAGTGCGGCGAAACGGAAATTCGCATCACTTTGAGGCAGGGTAAGGACCTGTTGACATGATCGGCATGGCGCCGGTTGCGGACCAGCTCAAGTCTCGCCGACCGGGCTGGTTGCGGCCATGAGAAAGCGCAGCGGCGGCACAGGCTGTCTCGAGCCAAAGCCGGCGCGGCGAAACAACGCATCCAGCTTGTCTGCGGCCACGCCGCGAACGATAGGGATGAGGTTTGATTGGCTGGCCAGGGCGTAGGCCGCAGCCGATGTCAGCCCCTTCTCGTTCTTCACGTCGAGGAAGTTTCGTAACCGATATTTGTTGCGGACCTGCCGTTCATGCCTTCTGAGCACGGCCTTAGAGCGTTCCGGCAAACTGTCGATCGCCAGCAGCGCCAGATCCGCGTCGGCCAGACGCTGGAGGTCCTGCGTCTTGTGCTGGCCGCTCAGCGAATCCGCGCGAACGATCGCGCCATAGCCGCAGGATCTGATGACCTTGAAGCGCGCCCCGCACGCAACCGCGCGCGCATAGAGTTCATAGTCTTCGCCCAGACGCAGGTTTTCGTCATAGCGCAGCCCATGGCGGTCAAGAAATGCGCGGCTGATCACCGGTTTGAGGAAACCCAACTCACCCCTCTGCACACGGCGACTGGAAATGTTGCCTTCGATGAAACGCTCGAAATCGAGAAATTCCGGATCGGCCGAAAACCGCGGAGCGGTGATTTTTGAGACGTCGGTCGCCGCATCGTCCCTGATCATCATGATGTTGTCCGCAGCGAAATCCCAATCGGCGCTGGCGAACAACTCGCGAAATCTGCCCTCGAGAAAAAAATCGTCGGCGTCCAGAATGCTGATGAACGGCGATTGGGAGCTGGCGATCGCGGCGTTGCGGGCGAAGGAAGGACCGCCGTTGACCTCGAGCCGGATGACGGAAAGCCTGCCGCTGCCATCGTCGGCCGACCGAGCGACTTTCGCGGTATCGTCGGTGGAGGCGTCATCGACGACGACGACTTCGGCCACCTCCGGCTCGCGCAATGCCGATGCAATGGCAACCGGGATTGTCCGCGCCGCGTTGCGGACAGCGATGACCACGCAGACCTGGGGTTCTGTCATCAATTCGCCTCTCGACTGCACGGTAGCTCCGATTTCCTCGCTGGTTCCCCGTTGAATGGCCAATGCAGCTCTCGTCCTCACTGACTGTCCGGCCGTTAAAAAGCGCCAGCCAACGCTTATGCTGCAAGTGCGAAGCAAAGCATCGTCAAAATCATTCGCTCCGTCCAGTCTTTCCTGTCGGTATCGTCATGGCGCAAATCGATGGGCGGTGAAATGCCCGCGGATCGACGGACCGCTTCGCAAACCGTCCCTGCTCACTCTGGATGGAGCCGTCAGCGCACTCGAATCGCTGATCACCAGTCGATCGACAGAATTTAGGCAATATTAGGGGTCGAGGCTGAAGAAAAATCCGGAAGCCGGTTGTCCAGGATGCTGTCGGGCGAGCAGTCCGCCAGGAACCCGGCCGACGCTACCTGCCGTCAGGTCAGTGGAGGCTTCTCCTGGCACTGAACTTCTCGCCATCGGCCGCTTCGGCCGAACTCAGCTTTCGTTCGGCATCGCGAATCTTATCAGCCGACGTCGGGGTATTTCTGGCAACCATGACGAAAACCAGCAGAAAGTAGCCCAGCTGGATGACAATGGCGCAGGCTATAGCGCGAAAAAGCGTTGCGCCAAGCGAAGCGCCGTCGAGATAAGACCAGGCGACCACGATCGCCAGAGCGAAAATCATGCCGACAATGAATTTTGGTAGCGACATACCCGACAGCCCGTCAACCTGCTCGGGCAAAAATCGACGATTGACCCACCCCGAGCCTCCCTTCGCCATGCGAGCTTGTTGAGGCCACTCGCTTTCTTTGGCCGGTTGCTTCCGGCCTTCTCACGCTGTCCATACTCTGACAGAAACAATTTGCAACTCTATTAAGATGGGCAATAGCGGGCAAGGCCAACGGCAAATTATTTTTGATAAGTTCGCGGGATCGACTCTGCCATGTTGCGATGCACACACCGGTGTCACGACCAATCACCCGGTATGGACTCACATCAGTAAGAGCCACAATATTAATCAGTATTTTACTTTAAAATCTCTCTATATTTTACAAATCTACAGAGCCACAATGCTCAAGGACGAGGCACAAAGAGCGAATCGCCCAAAATCAGCCTCAAAAAGGCACTAAATTTTTCAAGGTTGCCCATAATTTGTCACAAACTGCCCATAAAGGCCAAAATTTGTGCAGGATCGGTTTATCATTTAGTCAATTCATGACGTGATTATTTCAGGCGCTCAAGGAATTGTGTGTTGCGATGCAGCATTTTTTTGATATTGTGTGGTAAACCATCCGTTCAACGTATGGAGTTTACGCATGAGGGACGTAGCCAAGCCGGCCAACGCGGATTTTTCGCAGGCCGGTATCGACTTTCCACCAATCGGCGGCCTGCTCAAACGCAGCTTCGATATTGCCGGTTCACTGATTGGCCTGGTTGCTCTCAGTCCGCTGTTTGTGATGGTCGCGCTGCTTGTCAAATTATCCGACGGCGGGCCGATTTTCTACGGTCACAGCCGGATCGGTCGGGGAGGACGGATTTTCCCGTGCCTCAAGTTTCGCACCATGGTTCAGGATGGCGAACGGGTGCTGGCGGCATATCTTGCCGCCAACCCGGAAGCCAACGCCGAATGGGTAGCCACCCGCAAGCTCAAGAACGATCCGCGCGTCACGCGCGTCGGGGCCGTGCTGAGGAAGCTCAGCCTCGATGAACTGCCGCAGATCATCAACATCCTTCAGGGTGACATGAGCCTAGTCGGTCCTCGCCCCGTCGTGCGCGACGAGCTTGAGATATACGGCAGTTCGGCCGTCTATTACCTGAAATCGCGCCCCGGCCTGACCGGGCTTTGGCAAGTCAGCGGCCGCAACGACGTTTCCTATGACAGCCGCGTCGCATTCGATCGCCACTATGTCGAAAACTGGTCACTGTTCGAGGATATTCGCATCATCATCAAGACCGTGCCTGCCGTCTGGATGTCGCGGGGCTGCTACTGACCGGCCGGGAGCCGGTTCTGTGTGGAGGAGTGACAGTCCAGGCGCCAAACATTCTGCAGCAAGTTTCATCGGGCGGGGCTAAAACGGATCGGAAAACGTTCAGTTGAAAACAAATACCTTCGAAATCCCCTGCGTCGGCAATCGCATGCGGCGGATGCGGCTTATGACCACTTGCCTCGCGCTGGCGCTCACCATTCCCCAACTCGCCGCCGCCGATGAGTACCGGCTTGGATCGCAGGACAAGCTGACCATCCGCGTGGCCGAATGGCAGACCGTTGAAGGCACGTTCCGCGACTGGACGGCCGTCAACGGAGAGTACACAGTCGGCCCGGCCGGAACATTGTCCGTGCCGTTCGTCGGCGAAATGCCGGCATCCGGCAAGACCACATCCGAGATCGCGGCAGCGATCGGCCAGGCGCTCCAGCGCAAGCTCGCTCTGGCGGACCGGCCGGAAGCCTCCGTCGAAATGGCGCAGTACAGGCCGTTCTACATTTCCGGGGAGGTCCAGACGCCTGGCCAGTATCCTTACGTGCCGGGCCTGACCGTCCTGAGGGCGATGAGCATCGCCGGCGGTGTCCGGCGAAGCCCCGAAGGGCAGCGGTACGACCGAGACATGATCAATGCCAAGGGCGAATTTGACGTTCTCCAAGACCAACGGGTCCGGCTGATCGTCAGGCGCGCACGCATCGAAGCGGAGATCGCGGACAAGCCGACATTCGACGTGCCGAAGGAGGTGGCTGACGATCCGAAGCTGGCAAGCATCGTAGCCGACGAGATGGCGATCCTGACGGCCGATCAAAAGAATCTCAAACTGCGCCTTCAGGCGCTCGACGATTTGAAGATGCTGCTGCAGAGCGAGATCGATTCGCTGCAAAAAAAGATCGTCAACCAGCAGCGGCAGGTCGACCTGGCAAAGGAACAGCTCAGCGGCATCGGTTCGCTGGCGCAAAAGGGCCTTGTCGTCAACACGCGGGTTCTGAATTCGCAACAAACGATCGCCGACCTGGAAGGCCAGATCCTGGATTACGAAACGGCCATCCTCACCGCCAAGCAGTCGATCAGCAAGGCTACCCAGGACGCAATCGATCTGGAAAACACCCAGAATGCGGGCCTCGCCACCGGCCGGCAACAGGCAGAAGCCGATCTCAGCGAAACAATGCTCAAGATGAACATGCAAACAGGCCTGATGGCCGAAGCCATGGCGGGGGACCCTGCGTTGCAACGCTATCGCGACGGCGAAGAGCCAACGATGTCGTTTGCCCTGGTTCGGGTGGTCGACGGCAAGACCAGCGAAATCGCCGCCAGCGAAGACACACCCGTGCTGCCAGGGGACGTGATCAAAGTGAAGCTGGCGCCAATGGCTAGCCAATAGGCCTTCAAGCGATCGAATACCCAAACATCAGCTGACGCTCAAAGGGAGCGTCATGCCAAGGCCGTCCGCATAGATGCACGCTCCTCAGCGAGGAGTGGCTATGTTTGACGCCATTTTTAACAGACGAAAATTACGGCGACATCCAGCGCTTTTCTTAGCTCTTTGCGGTTTCTGGGTCCGCGAGGCTGGCCGCAGTCCACCGAGGACGAGCGACCGGCACCCTCACCAGCTTGAAGTAGCTGTAATACAGGAGGAAGGAGCCCATGATGTAGGGGGTCAGGGTCTCGACCTCGACGAAGGACCGGATGAACAAAAGCACCATCACGCCGGCAAGAATCACAGACTCGGCTTGCCATGTCCTGAATATCAGCGCCGATATGTGGCCCCACAGCGTGCGCACGATGATCAGCGAAATCAGCGTCGCCCCGACATAGCCAAGCTCGACGAGGGCTTCGATATAGGTGTTGTGGAAATGGAAGCCGCCTCGGGTCGTGATGTAGAATTCGTTCCAAAGCCGCTCGGCCTCGGCGAAACCCTGCACCCAATAGGCCGCGTAGCCGACGCCGAGGATCGGCGCTTGCTGCGCCGCATTCCAACCCTGCTCCCAGAGATAGGTCCGTCCGGTGAGCGTGGAATCCTTTCCGAAGACGCCAAGGACGAAATCCAGAAGCCCCGCAAAGGCAACCGCGGTGACCGCGACCAGCCCGCATGCGCCGACCAGGAAAATCACCCGTCGGTAGCGGAGCGAAAGCTTCTTCGCCATGGCAAGCAGAGCGACCAGAGCGAGAACTGCCGGTATCGAAGCCATCGAGGTGGCTGAATGCGAAATGACCAGCAGATAGGCCGACAGGACGAGGACGGGCGCCGTCAAGAAAAGGCTGATCCGGCCGCGCCTGAGGAAGGCCAGGAAGACAATGCAGAAGTAGATGCCAAGGGACGCGACAAAGCCGATCTGGTTCTTGGAGCTGAACGCGCCGACGAAATTGTACGTCCCGTCGAGAACATCATAGGAATAACCCCCGACCATGAGCGAATAGAGCAGGACGAGAAAGATCCCGATCAGTGAGCCTATCGTCAATGTCCGGACGCTGACGGTGCGCGCGGCGATGTAGGCGCAGGCGATATGGGAGCAATACTGGATTGCCGTTCTCAACGTGATGCCGGGGGCATCCGACCAGAACACCGAGAGGCAGACGTAGACTGCAAACGCCAGCGGCAGCCACGCGTTGGAGACATGTCGCAACAGCCGCCGGCAGTCCACCAGGATGAGGGGAAGCCAGACCGCATAATAGGCCAGGATCAGGATCTGGCCGAAAACGGAGGAGTAGGAGAACGCCCAAATGGAGATGGCAACAGCAAATGTGCCATAGACCGTGCTCTTCTCCGGGTCGACCAACAGAGATTTTGGAATCTTCATCTCGGTAGCGAATTCCCGTCCTTGCAGTTCAATGCCGATTCGCCGCCGCGCCATGCGCGAACGCTTCCATTGTGCAGTGCAATATAACCCATCCCCTGCAGCCTGTCACCCAAATGAGGCAAAAACAGCCATAAGGCGGTAGAAGGCCACGACAGGCCGTGCGGCAAGAACCCAAGCATCCCGGCCGGCTTCTGGACCAAACATTGCCGCACGGCTGGGCATCACTGTCAGCACCGTCAAGAACCATCGCCGCCGTATTTATGAGAAGCTCGGCATCACACCGCGCGGGAATTGTTTCTGCAGTTCTTTCAGCACCGGACCGAAAAATAGCAGCCGGCATTCCTTGCATCCGTTGCAATGAATGAGGCCCTCCGCGTACGCTATGTCGGGAACAACCAGACGATGGCCGCAAGGATAATTGGCAGACGCTGGTCATCCCGATCTGCTGGGTTGGAGCAAACGGATGGACAAACCTCGAATCTTCCTCGGCTCGTCGGGGAAGCAGAAGAAACTGCTGCAGGCGCTGACACGCGGTCTTGAAGACATCGCGCATGTGGAACCCTGGACGACATCCTTCAATCCGGGGACAACCACACTGGAGCGCCTCCTCGAGCTTACGCGTGAAGTCGACTTCGCTGCTTTTGTGTTCGCCCAGGACGACTGGACAAGCACGGCTCTGCCGGCATCGCCTGCTCCCGTATCCGCTCAAGCCTCACCGCGAGACAATGTGGTCTTCGAAGCCGGCCTTTTCGGCGGAGTCCTCGGAATGCGCCGAACATTCATCCTCCATGCCAATGGCTCCAAGCTTCCAAGCGATCTCCTCGGCCTCACCTCCGTAAGGTATGGCGAGGCGACGACCGGCGCGGAGATGAGGGCGATCAACCAAAAGCTTCGGAATGCGATCGAGAATGAAAGTCGCGTCGCCCGCATAGAGGGCTTCTGGTGGCAGTTTTCCCTGACGGAGCGCTCCGCGAGGGAGCCGTCCGCCGTGAGCCTCTTGCGTATCTCGCGAGACCGCGATGGTGCGCTGGAGCTAACCGGCCGCTCATGGCAGGAGAATGGCAGTCTGTCCGCGAGACACTGGAGCGAAGCGGTAAAGGAGAGAAAGGAGCCTCCCGGCATCTTCAACTTTTGGAATGGAGAACGGCCCTTGGACGCGAACGCGTCGCAGTTGTACGGGACAGGAGAGATCCGGCTGGAGTCCGCCGATCGTGCGTCCGGGTACTTCACCACACGAGCCGACACACCGCCAAAACTGAACGCGCGCACCTCCGGTGTCTATCTGCGCGCCGATCCTGAGGACTTAAGCATCTTGGACGGCCGCGACAATCAGCAGCGCGTGGAGTTGATCGCAGAGCGGCTGAGCCATTGGAAGTCGATCAAGAACGTCTGAACTGTGCGCATGGGAGTCGCTCGGACGGCCCTGCCGCCGACCGCAGCCCCAGTATCATATGGAGAGTAGCAGCCAGGAGGAGCTTCTCAACCGCCTGCTCCTGGCCCACCACGAACCTGTTCGGAGGCTCCAGACTCCGGCTTGAACTTCTCTGTCGTTGACTTCACATTCGCCGCCGATTGGGAGGACGAGCACATGACGATGAGTTTTGCGGGACGGTTTGCCGGACGATCGGCCGTGATCACCGGCGGCGCCTCGGGCATCGGCCTGGCTGTCGCGCAAAGAATCGTTGAAGAGGGCGGACGCGTTTGCGTCTGGGATCGTGACCCCACCCAGATCGAGCAGGCCAAGGCTGTCATTGCCGATTTGCATAGCGTGACTATCGACGTCGCCGATCCCGTGGCGGTCGAACAGGCCGCCCGGCAGACGATCGATGCCCTTGGCGCGGTCGATATCCTGGTCACCAGTGCCGCCATCACCGGACCGAACATGACGACCTGGGACTATTCGGTGGAGGATTGGCGCCGGGTCATCGACATCAACATCAACGGCGTCTTCTTCTGCAACAAGGCGCTGGTTCCGCATATGCTCGAGCGCAATTACGGCAGGATCGTCAACATCGCCTCGATCGCCGGCAAAGAGGGAAACCCGAATGCGTCGGCCTACAGCACGTCAAAAGCGGCAGTGATCGGCCTGACCAAGTCGCTGGGCAAGGAACTGGCCAAGACCAAGGTGACGGTGAACTGCGTCACGCCGGCGGCCGTGCGCACCGCGATCTTCCAGCAGATGAGCCAGCAGCACATCGATTTCATGCTGTCGAAGATACCGATGGCGCGGTTTGGCGAGGTCGAAGAGGTGGCAGCGCTGATCTCGTGGATCGCTTCCGAGGAATGCTCCTTCACGACGGCTGCCGTCTTCGACGTTTCCGGCGGCCGGGCAACCTATTGAAGCACGTCAGGCGCGATCTGCCGCCGGCCAGACTGGAGTTCACGTCGTTTGCTTAGCGTCGAACCTCCACTGTCCGACGAAGATCTGCTCGACCGCTTCCAGCGCGCGGCCTTCGGCTATTTCCTGGAAAGCGTGAACCCGGAGAACGGGCTGGTCGCCGACACCTCGCGACCAAATTGGCCGGCAAGCATTGCGGTCGTCGGCTTCGCCCTGTCCTGCTATCCGGTCGGGGTCGAGCGCGGCTGGATGACGCGAGATGCAGCCTTGAAGCTGACGCTTGCCGCACTGCGTTTCTTCTGGAACAGCCGGCAAGGCAATGGCGACGGCGTCACCGGCCACAAAGGTTTTTATTACCATTTCCTCGACATGCGGACCGGCCTGCGCGCCTGGCGATGCGAGTTGTCGGTGGTGGACACGGCGCTGCTGATCGCCGGCGTGCTCGTGGCTGGCGCCTATTTCACAGCCGACACTGACGACGAAACCGAAATTCGCGACCTGGCAGAAATGCTCTACCGGCGCATCGACTGGCGATGGATGCAAGGCAGCAGTCCGACCCTGCGACAGGGCTGGAAGCCGAAGAGCGGTTTTCTGCGTTATGGCTGGGAAGGCTACAACGAAGCGGCGATCCTCTACGTGCTGGCAATGGCCGCCCCTGACAAGCCAGCCTCGGACGACAGCTATGCCGGCTGGACGGCGACATATCAGTGGGAAAACATCTACGGCTACGACGTGCTCTACGGCGGCCCGCTGTTCATGCACCAGTTCTCGCATGCCTGGATCGACTTCGACGGCATTCGGGACGCGTTCATGCGGGAGAAGAACTCGGACTATTTCGAAAACAGCCGCCGCGCGACCTACCTTCACCGGGAGTATGCGCGGCACAATCCCTCTGGCTACGATGGCTACGGCGAAGGACTTTGGGGTCTTTCGGCGGGTGACGGACCCGGCAAATTCCGCGTGCGAATCGAGCAGCGGCCGCGCAAATTTTCCGGCTATGCGGCGCGCGGCGCACCGTTCGGCCCTGATGACGGAACGATAGCGCCCTGGTCGTATCTCGCATCGCTGCCGTTCGCGCCGGAAATCTGCCTGCCGGCGCTGCGTCACCTCAGAGAGCGCCACCCTGAGGTGGTCGACAGTTTCAGGATGCCGAGCGGCTTCAACCCGACGCTGGCGAACCGGCGGACGTTCGGGCCGAACGGCTGGATATCGGATGCGCATTACGGACTGGACCAGGGCATCGTCGTGCTGATGATCGAAAACCACCGCTCGCGCCTGATCTGGAACCTGATGCGGTCGAGTCCGCATATCCGTCGCGGCCTGTTCAAGGCCGGGTTCAGCGGCGGCTGGTTGTCGCAGCCGGCGAGCCCGAGAACACCTGCTGAATGACGGCTGCTGCCCAGCTGTTGCTGTTGTGTCGGGCACGAAGACGTTCGCCCTCCCAGCAACTCGCGCTTGCTGGGAAGGACGTTCGATTTCGTCTGGCTTGATTTACTTAGCCGGAGAACGTGTAGGCGGTCTTTACCGTAGTGTAGAATTCCGCTGCGTAGCGGCCTTGCTCGCGCGGGCCGTAGCTCGATCCCTTGCGGCCGCCGAAAGGCACATGGAAGTCGACGCCCGCCGTCGGCAGATTGACCATCACCATGCCGGCCTCCGAGTTGCGCTTGAAATGCGTGGCGTGCTTGAGGCTCGCTGTGCAGATGCCCGACGTCAGCCCGAACGGCGTGTCGTTGGCCACCGCCAGTGCCTCGTCATAGTCCTTGACGCGGATGACGTTGGCGACCGGTCCGAAAATCTCCTCGCGTGAAATGCGCATGGCGTTGGTGGCTTGCGTAAACAGCGCCGGCTGCAGGTAAAAGCCGCGGGTTTCGCCGTCGAGCCGTTCACCACCGAAGGCGAGATCGGCGCCTTCCTGGCGGCCGATGGCGATGTAGTCTTCGTCCTGCTTCAACTGGCTCTGGTCGACGACGGGACCGATCTGGGTTTTGGCATCGAGAGCGTCGCCGACGACCAGCTTGCCCAGGCGATCTTTCATCGCGTCAACGAAGCGGTCATGGATGCCATCGGTCACGACGAGGCGGGACGATGCCGTGCAGCGCTGGCCGGTCGAGAAATAGGCGCCATTGATCGCGCAGTCGACGGCGACGGCAAGATCTGCATCATCGAGCACGACAAGCGGATTCTTGCCCCCCATTTCGAGCTGGAACTTGCGCATGTGCTTGACGCTCGCGGCAGCGACGCGCTTGCCGGTGCCGACCGAACCGGTGAAGGTGATGGCGTTGAGGTCAGGGCTGTCGAGCATGGCCTGGCCGACCACCGAACCCTTGCCCATGACGAGATTGAGCACCCCCTTCGGCAGGCCGGCGCGGTGCAGGATGTCGACAATGGTCCAGGCGCTCTCCGGAACCAGCTCGGCCGGCTTGAAGACGATGGTGTTGCCGTAGGCCAGGGCTGGTGCGATTTTCCACGCCGGAATGGCGATCGGGAAATTCCACGGCGTGATGATGCCGACGACGCCGACCGCCTCCCGCGTAATCTCGACACCGACGCCGGGCCGCACGCTTGGAACCAGCTCGCCCGAGAGGCGCAGCGTCTCACCAGCAAAGAAATCGAAGATCTGGGCTGCCCGCACGGTCTCGCCAATGCCCTCGACCAGCGTCTTGCCTTCTTCGCGCGCCAACGCCCGGCCGATCTCATCTTTACGCGCGGTGATCTCGTCCGACGCCTTCCTCAGCACCGCATGGCGTGCCAGCAGGCCCGATCGGGACCAAGCCGGAAATGCCGCTTTCGCCGCCGCGATGGCCTGCCGGGTCTGCTCGGCGTCCCCCGACGCATATTCGCCGACCACGTCGTCGAGATTGGACGGGTTGATGTTGCGGGAGCCGGCATCGCCCACCCACTCGCCACCGATGAGGTTCTTTCGAAACGGGATCATGTCGCTGTCTTCCTTGTCGTCCTTCGATTGCCGTCTATCTGGACCACCGACCGCCACACCGCAAGGCCGCCGGCGGCAAAGTTCTCTTGCTCGACAGGCATGTGCTAGGTGTCGAGGCGGTAAAAGTTGATTCTAGTGTGGTGCGACGCGGATCGCGCCAGGAGGAAACCGCCATGTCCGACAGCGCGTTGCCGCTGGTGATCAGCGCGCCCGAGCCACGCACGCTCGACCTGATTTTCACGCCCGAGGCACTGGCGAGATTCCGCGCCAAATACCGCATCGTCGAGACGTCGCCCGAAGCCGTCGCGGCCCTGCCGGCCGATGTGCTCGCCGAGGCGCGCTACATTGTCGGCCAGCCGCCGATCGCGCCGGAGACGCTCGACAAGATGCAAGCCCTGCGCTGCGTCTTCAATGTCGAGAGCAACCTCATCAACAACATGCCGTATGAAACGCTGTTTTCGCGCGGCATTCATGTCGTCACCACCGGGCTGGTGTTCGCCGAGCCCGTTGCTGAGCTCGGCCTTGCCATGGCGCTCAACCTCGCCCGCGACATCGTCGACGCCGACCTCGCGTTTCGTGAGGGCAAGGAACTGTGGGGCGGCGACGGCAACCGGACCGCGCGACTTCTGTCCGGCGCGGATGTCGGTATCATCGGCTTCGGCGATCTCGGCCGCGCGCTCAACCGGCTACTGTCAGGCTTTCGCACGCGGACCAAGGTCTTCGATCCGTGGCTGCCGCCGTCGATCCTCGTCGAGAACGGCGTCGAGCCGGCTACGCTCGACACGGTTCTGTCGACCAGCGATTTCGTCTTCGTCGTCGCTTCGGTGACCAGCGAAAACCAGGGATTTCTCGGCACTGAGGCCTTTGCCAGGATGCGCAAGGGAGCCGCCTTCATCCTGCTCAGCCGTGCCGGTGTGGTCGATTTTCCGGCGCTGATGGAGGCCGTTCGCAGCGGCCACATCGTCGCCGCCAGCGACGTGTTTCCGGAAGAGCCGCTGGCGCAGGATCATCCCGTCCGCTCGCTGCCCGGCTTCCTGCGTTCCGCCCACCGGGCCGGCGCGCTCGACATCGCTTTCAAGCGCATGGGCGACATGGTGCTGGAGGACATGGACCTGATTGACCGGGGCCTGCCGCCGATGCGTTCGAAGCGGGCCGAACGCGAAACCGTTTCACGGATGCGTTCGAAACCGGTCGACAAGAATTGAGCCGTCAAAGCCAGCGCCTGCACGGGTTTCTCAGATGGTGAACGACCAGAACAGGCAGGCCAGCGTCGCTGCGGCGAAGACGACAAAGAACAGGCTTCTCAGCAGGATATTTCGGCGCAGCTCGTTCATGAAGAGATGGCAGCCGACGATGGCGACGAGAAACAGGAACCGCCAGTTCAGCAGCGCAGGCAGGATATTGCTTCGATCGAAAGCCCATCTGGCGGCGAGGCCGCCAATGATAGCCGCGAACAACACGACGACTGTCCAGAAGACCGCATCCGCGGCGTTCGTTAGGACGACGCCGGCGGCCCTGATCGGCAGGATCATCATCAGCAGCGCGCTGAAGAAGTACACGGCAGCGAGCGGGATAAACGTTCCGGCATCGGCGATGTCGTCCAGGCGTTTTGCGCCGATCGCACCATAGGGATAGCCATGCCTGGCCACTGCCAGGCTGAGCGCCATCAGCAAAGCCGTCAATATGGCAACCAATGCGAATGAAGTGAGGGCTTTGCTCATAAGGGTCCTGTTCGGAACGAATCGAATAAGGACGTTGGTAGCCCATGGTTTGTAAATTGCTGGTAAGCGTCGAGCCCGGCGTGACAGAGTTTCTCGACGCCCTCACTCCGCCGCCTGAAGGCGTCGCGCCCCGATGATGGTCCTGATCTCGGCGCGGCAGGAGCCGCAGTTGGTGCCGGCATTCAGGGTGGCGCCGATCGCCTCGACGCTTACGCAGCCGCCGCGCACTGCTTCCGCGATCTGATTGGCGCCAACCCCGAAACAGGAGCATACGATGGCGCCCCGGTCGACGCGATTGCCGCCCGGCCGCCCGGCGACGATCGCCAGCCGCCCGCGACGATCGGCATGGTCCGCGCTCAACTGCTCCACCGCCCAGCTGCGCGACACTGCGACCGGCTTGGGCGCGAGATAAAGCGCGCCGGCCAGCCGGCTGCCAGCGAAACGGGCGAAGCGATAATGCCCGCCGGCGACATCATGATAGGCGAGCGTCTCGCCTACCGCGTCAGCCCCGAGAAGCGAAGCCGCGAAAACCGGACAATCCCGGCCAGCCGTCAACGCAAACTCGAGGCGCCAGCCGGCGGCGCAGCGGGCGAGGCTCCAATAATCGGCGTCGATCGAGGCCGGCCGTTCGGCAAGCACCGCGAAGCCAAAGGCGGTGGCGGCAAAGCGTTCGACGCGGGCGGCAATATTCTTCAAGGCCGGCTGGCCTGAAATCGCATCAGTGATGGGCGCCACCAGTGCATCGACGCGAGCGCGCGCGGAGAACTGGTCCGTCCAGTGCATCGGCACGAAGACCGAGCCTGGCCGCTGCCGCGCTGTCACCAGCGCGCGAACCAGCACCTCGCCGTGCACAGTCGAGACGCGGACGATGTCGGCATCGCCGATGGCGAAGTGGTGCGCATCCAGCGGATGGATTTCGGCGAAGGGCTCAGCCAGGTGCTGGGACAGCCGCTGGCTCTTGCCGGTCCGCGTCATCGTGTGCCAATGGTCGCGAACCCGTCCGGTGTTGAGGATCAGCGGATAGTCCGGACTGGTGCGGATGTGTGCGGTCGGGCGAACGGCGATGAAACGCGCCTTGCGGTCGGGTGTGTAGAAGCCGCCGTTGGCGAAGAAGCGGGTAGTGGAAGGGCTGCTGGCGTTACCTTCCAGCCTCCGCCCAGCCTGGACATGCTCTTCTGACGAAAGCCCAGCTTGAACACCCCCCTCTGGCCTGCCGGCCATCTCCCCCGCAAGGGGGGAGATTGGCAGTTTCACCGACGGCGCTCTTTCTGCAACGCTGACAACTGGCGAAGGCCATGATGACGGCTGATCTCCCCCCTTGCGGGGGAGATGGCCGGCAGGCCAGAGGGGGGTGCTTTGGCTCGGCGCTGGCCACTGGAAAGGCACCAGCGCGTCGTAGTCTTCTCCATCGGCCCCGGCGCACGCGCCTATATCGAAATCGCGGGCGCCGTCATTCTCGAAGGCCGACAGCGCTGCATGTTCAGCGAAAATCTCGGCCGGCGACGCATGCGAAAACGCTTCACCAAAACCCATCTGCTTGGCCACTTCGGCGATGATCCACCAGTCGGCTCTTGCCTCGCCGGGCGTGGCCAAAAAAGCCCGTTGGCGCGAGATGCGGCGCTCCGAGTTGGTGACGGTGCCGTCCTTCTCGCCCCATGCGGCGGCAGGCAACCGGACATGGGCGTGGCGGACCGTGTCGGTCTTGGCCAGCACGTCCGATACCACGACAAACGGGCAGGCCTTGATCGCCGCTTCGACGGCATCGGCATCCGGCATCGAATCGACCGGGTTGGTCGCCATGATCCACAGCGCCTTGATCCGCCTGTCGGCCACCGCCTGGAACATCTCGACCGCCTTCAAGCCGGGTTTTTCGGCGATGGCCGGCGCGCTCCAGAAGCGCTGCACGCGGCCGCGGTGTTCGGGGTTTTCGATCTCCATATGGGCGGCCAGCATGTTGGCCAAGCCGCCGACCTCACGGCCGCCCATGGCGTTGGGCTGGCCGGTCACCGAAAACGGCCCGGTACCGGGCTTGCCGATGCGGCCGGTGGCGAGATGGCAATTGATGATGGCGTTGACCTTGTCGGTGCCCGAGGACGACTGGTTCACGCCCTGGCTATAGACGGTCACCGTTTTCGCCGTCGCGGCAAACAGGCTGTAGAAGCGGACAAGCTCGTCCTCGCCGAGGCCCGTGGCAGCGGCAATGCCGGCAAGGTCGAGCGCCGAGGCGGCGGCAATCGCGCCGTCAAAGCCCGTCGTGTGTGCTGCGATATAGGCGCGGTCCAGAGCGTCATTTTTGCCAAGATAGGCGAGCAGGCCGGTGAACAGCGCGGCGTCGCCATCGGGCGCGATCGCCAGATGCATGTCGGCGAGATCTGAGGTCATGGTGCGGCGCGGGTCGATCAGCACCACCTTCATCTCGGGTCTTTTTTCCCGGGCCGCGGCGATGCGCTGGTAGAGCACGGGATGGCACCAGGCGAGATTGGAGCCGACCAGCACGATCAGGTCGGCAAGCTCCAGATCCTCATAACTGCCCGGCACAGTGTCGGAGCCGAAGGCACGGCGGTGGCCGGCAACCGACGAGGCCATGCACAGGCGCGAATTGGTGTCGATATTGGCCGAGCCGATAAAGCCTTTCATCAGCTTGTTGGCGACGTAATAGTCTTCGGTCAGCAACTGGCCGGAGACGTAGAAGGCGACCGCGTCGGGGCCGTGCTCGGCGATAGTCCGCGAAAAAGTCGAGGCGACGAGGTCGAGCGCTTCGTCCCAGCCGGTGCGGCGACCGTTTATCTCTGGGTATAGCAACCTTCCGTCGAGGTCGATCGTCTCGGCCAGTGCCGAGCCCTTGGAACAGAGCCGGCCGAAATTCGCCGGATGGTCAGGATCGCCGCGAACGGTTACCTCACCGTCCGCGGCGACCTTCGCCAGCACGCCGCAACCTACCCCGCAATAGGGGCAGGTGGTCCTCACCTCGCGCGCTTCGTCGATCTTCATGATTCAAGCCGCGCGGCTGGCCAGCGCTTCCAGCGCAATGAACAGACGCTCGCCCTCGATCCGCACCGGAATGGTCCGCACCGCACCTTCATCGGCGCCGAGCGCCTTGCCGGTCTCCAGTGAGATCACCCAATTGTGCAGGGGACAGGTCACCGCCGCGCCGTGGACGATGCCCTGCGAGAGCGGTCCGCCCTTATGCGGACAATGGTCGTCGATAGCGAAGACCTGATCGTCAGCGGTGCGGAAGACTGCAACCTTGCCTTGAGGCGTGGCGACACAGCGCGCGCCGCGGCGCGGAATGTCTGAGAGCGTGCCGATTGATACCCAGTTCATCATGGTCACTCCGCCGCCTGCACGAATCCGACCGAAGCCATCGGCCGGAATTCGTGCTTGTCCTTGCCGGAAACACGTTCCGACCACGGATCGACCTGTGCGAATTTTTGCGAAAAGACGAAGCGGTCGAAATAGGCCTTGCGCTTCTCGCCATCGTCCATGATCTGACGCTTGATTTCGGCGATGCCGATGCGCTTGGCCCATTTGTAGATACGCTCGAGATAGCGGCCCTGCTCGCGATACATCTGCGTCAGCGCCACGATATGCTCGAGCGCCTCGTCCTCGGTCTTGACCAGGCCGAGCACCTCTGTGCCCTTGATGTCGAGGCCGGCAGCACCGGCGAAATGGATCTCGTAACCCGAATCGACGCAGATCACGCCGACATCCTTGCAGGTTGCTTCCGCACAGTTCCTAGGACAGCCCGACACCGCCATCTTGACCTTGGCGGGGGTCCACGAGCCCCACATGAATTTCTCGATACGGACGCCGAACCCCGTCGAATCCTGGGTGCCGAAGCGGCACCAGTCCGAACCGACGCAGGTCTTTACGGTGCGTAGACCTTTGGCATAGGCGTGGCCGGAGACGAAGCCGGCCTGGCCGAGGTCGGCCCACACCGCGGGCAGGTCCTCCTTGCGGATGCCGAGCATGTCGATGCGCTGGCCGCCGGTGACCTTGACCATCGGGATCTCGAACTTATCGACAACATCGGCGATGGCGCGCAGTTCGGCGGCATTGGTGACGCCGCCCCACATGCGCGGCACCACCGAATAGGTCCCGTCCTTCTGGATGTTGGCGTGGACGCGCTCGTTGATGAAGCGCGACTGGTAGTCGTCGGCATACTCGTCCGGCCAGTCGCAGACGAGATAGTAGTTGAGCGCCGGCCGGCATTTGGCGCAGCCGCAGGAGGTCTTCCATTCCAGCTCCTGCATGACGGCGGGGATGGTCTTCAGGCCCTTGGCCTTGATCAGCCGGCGCACTTCGTCATGGCCGAGGGTGGTGCAGCCGCACATCGGTTGCACAGCTGCCGGATTGTATTTGTCGCCGATGGTCAGCACCATCAGCTTCTCGACCAGACCGGTGCAGGAGCCGCACGAAGCGGAAGCCTTGGTGTGGGCACGCACGTCGTCGAGCGAGGTCAGGCCCTTGGCCGTGATCGCGCCTGATATCTTTCCCTTGCAAACGCCGTTGCAGCCGCAGATTTCCGCATCATCCGGCAAGGCTGCAACGGCCGCCATAGGGTCCAGGGAGGCGCCTCCCTGGTATGACTGGCCGAAGATAAGCGTGTCGCGCATTCCCGATATATCGGTCTG
Source organism: Mesorhizobium sp. M1322 (assembly GCF_040318085.1). NCBI lineage: Bacteria > Pseudomonadati > Pseudomonadota > Alphaproteobacteria > Hyphomicrobiales > Phyllobacteriaceae > Mesorhizobium > Mesorhizobium sp. M1322. The sequence goes on along the minus strand of NZ_JAMYLP010000028.1, from coordinate 11,419 downwards.
CTTCTTCTTGAGGTCGTTGAACCAGGCGCCGTCGGCCGTCTCGCCATAGAGCACGGTACCGATGATGCGGTCATCCCTGAGCACCAGGCGCTTGTAGACGCCGGCCGCGGCATCGCGCAGCACGATCTCCTGGCGGTCCTCGCCCTCGGCGAAGTCGCCGAGCGAGAACAGCTCGATGCCGGTAACCTTGAGCTTGGTGGGCGTGTCCGAATGGACGAAGGCGGCGGCCTCGTCGCCGGCCAACTGGCTGGCGGCGACACGCGCCATCTCATAGAGCGGTGCGACCAGGCCGTAGACCATGCCGTTGACCTCGGCGCATTCGCCCAGCGCGAAGATGTCGGGGTCGTTGCTGCGCATGCCGGCATCGACGACGATGCCGCGATTGACTGCAATACCGGCCTCTTTGGCGAGAGAGGCGTTCGGCCTTATGCCGACCGCCATCACCACCAGCGTCGCCGGGATGATGGTTCCGTCGGCGAGTTCCACCTGCTTGACCTTGCCCTTGCCCGTGATCGCCTGAGTGTTGGCCTTGGTGATGACTTTGATGCCGCGCTGCTCGACAGCGCGCTGCAGCAGATATCCGGCAGCTGGATCGAGCTGGCGCTCCATCAGCGTCGGCATGACATGCAGCACGGTGACGTCCATGCCTTGCGCGTTCAGGCCGGCAGCCGCCTCCAGCCCGAGCAGGCCGCCGCCGATAACCACGGCTTTGGCCCGTGACTGCGCGGCCAGCATCATCGCCCGAACGTCGTCGAGATCGCGATAGGTCAGCACGCCGGGCAGATCATGGCCGGGCACCGGGATTATAAACGGCACCGAGCCGGTGGCGATGACGAGCTTGTCGTAGGGCTCGGTCACGCCATGATCGGAGGTGACGGTCTTTGCCTGCCGGTCGATGGCGACGATCTTGTGGCCCTTGTAGAGGGTGATCCCGTGCTTGATGTACCAGCCATCGCCATGGATGATGATCTCCTCATAGGCCTTTTCGCCTGACAGAACCGGCGACAGCATGATGCGGTCGTAGTTCACGCGCGGCTCGGCGTTGAAGATGGTGACCTGGTAGCGCCCAGGCGCCTTTTCCAGGAGATGCTCCAGCATGCGCCCGGGGGCCATGCCGTTGCCGATGATGACGAGTTTTTCGGTCATGTGCTGATCCACTTCGGTCTCACTCAGCCGCGTAGGAAAGGCCTGAAGCTTCGGCAGACGCCGTGCGCTCCATCCGTCGGATGGAAAAATGCATCCAAGCAAAGCAGGTGGCGACGATGACGAAGAGCAGCATGAAGCAGCTCGACCAGACGCCGGTGAGGTCGTTGAGTGCGCCGAAGGCGATTGGCAGGATAAAGCCGCCGAGTCCGCCAATCATGCCGACAACGCCCCCGACCGCGCCGACACTCTGCGGGTAGTAAGCCGGGATGTGCTTGTAGACGGCGGCCTTGCCAAGGCTCATGAAGAAGCCGAGCACGCAGGCAACGGCTATGAAGGCGAGCGGGCCGATCTCGAAATGGAAGGCGATCGGCCCGCTGATGCCGTGCACGACGTAGTCTGCCGAGGGGAGAGACAGAACGAGAGTCGCGACGGCACTGACAGCGAAGGTCCAGTAGAGCACGGTGCGGGCGCCGATCCGGTCGGAAAGCACGCCACCATAGGCGCGGAAAATACTTGCCGGAATTGAATAGGCCGCGCCGATCATGCCGGCGGACGCAAGCCCGAAGCCGTAGACGCCGATCAGGTAGCGGGGCAGCCACAGCGACAGCGCGACGAATGCACCGAAGGCGAAGAAATAATAGAAGGCGAAGCGCCAGACCTGCAGGTTCTTGAGCGGCGCGAATTCCTGCAAGAAGCTTCTCACGGGCGCTGCCTTGCAGGCACGGCGCTCGCGGATGACCGGATCGTCGCTGGTCGTGAACCAGAAGACGGCGGCCATGACGACAAGTGCTGCCGCCCAGATCAGCGCGACCGACTGCCAGCCCCAGTAGAGAAGCACGAACGGTGCCAGGAACTTGGTGACCGCGGCGCCGACATTGCCGACACCGAAAATGCCAAGCGCCGTGCCTTGCTTGCCGGCCGGGAAGAAGCGCGAGACATAGGCGACACCGACGGCGAAGGAACCGCCGGCGAGCCCAACGCCTAGCGCGGCGACCAGCATCTGTCCGTAGGTGTGCGCAAAAGCGAGCAGGAAGGTCGCGACCGCCGCCGCAAGCATGGTTGCGGTGTATACCAGCCGTCCGCCAAAACGGTCGGTCCAGACACCGAGCACCATGCGCACGAGCGAACCGGTGAGGATCGGCGTGCCGACCAGCAGGCCGAACTCCGTCTCGTTCAACCCAAGGTCCTGCTTTATGCGCACGCCGATGATTGAAAAGATCGTCCACACCGCGAAGCAGACGGTGAAGGCGATGGTGGACATCACAAGCGCCTGCTGGGGAGCACTGTCCTGGCTGGGCGCGGCTGGGAGATTTGCGGTCAATGTCTGGCTCCGGTTTGCGGCGTGGGAGGCACCGCGGATGTTTGTGGGTGAATGATCAGCAGCGCGGCATCGGTGCGTGCAACGAGACCGGGCTCGCCACGGTCAGGTCTTTGCTTTCCGTCTTGGCGCCGACGGGAAACAGCAGGAGCGCGGCGGTGAACAGCGCCGCCGTCAGCGCGCTGCTGGCCAGAAAATCGCGGCGTGTGAAGTCCGCGAGGGACGCGCCAGTTCCGATCCGTTTCGTCATCGTCGTCTCCGGTTGGGCGCCGCTTGGGACCAGCGCCGTCGATCGCGTAAAAACAAAAAAGCCGCCGGCCAGGTCTTCGCGCGTCCGTCCATCCGGGATCGCGTATTGACCTGAGCGGCAGCTTTGCCTGTGGCGCCCGCCATTGGACGCCGTGTCACTTGGCCCTTGCGGACCTACATTCTAAAAAGCAGGAAGCGTGCCAATTCGACAGCACTTCAGATTATCGAATGAAATCAATGTGAACCGCAGCCGCGCGATTTTTGACCAAGCCCGGCAGCGGATCAAAGATTAGTCAGAATGACTTGCACAGCAGCGTAATATTTGTGCAATGCGGCAGATTGCCCATTGCCGATGCAGATTGCCAATTGTAGATGATGACGCGTTTTTCGGTCATGGCCTTACTCCGCGGCTTCGACGAAGCGGTGGCGTTCGTGGAGGAACTTCAGCACCGCCTCGCGGCAGCGCAGGAAGGTCCGGTCGGAGGAAAGCTCGATGCGCCGGCGCGGCCGGGCCAGCGGCACGGCAAGCACCTCGCCGATGGTCGCCGCTGGACCGTTGGTCATCATGACAATGCGGTCGGACAACAGCACCGCCTCGTCGACATCGTGGGTGATCATGATCGTCGTCGAGCCAAGCCTCGAATGGATATCCATCACCGCGTCCTGCAGATGAGCGCGCGTCAGCGCGTCAAGCGCGCCGAAGGGCTCGTCGAGCAACAGGATCTTCGGCTCCATGGCTAGCGCGCGGGCGATGCCGACGCGCTGCTTCATGCCGCCCGATATTTCGGCGGGCCGCTTGTCCTTGGCGTGCGCCATCTGCACGAGGTCGAGGTTGCGCATGATCCAGTCGTGCCGTTCGGCCCGGCTCCTGGTGCGGCCGAACACCTTCGACACCGCCAGGTTGATGTTTTCGTAGACGGTGAGCCATGGCAGCAGGCTGTGGTTCTGGAACACCACGGCGCGTTCAGGACCGGGGCTGTCAACCTCCTTGTCTTCTAGCAGGACCGCCCCGGCGGACACTTTCGTCAGCCCAGCGATCAGGTTGAGCAAGGTCGACTTGCCGCAGCCGGAATGGCCGATGATGGAGACGAATTCGCCCTTGTCGATGGTCAGCCGGATGTCATTCAGCACCTCGCTGACCTGGCCGCCGCGGGTGAAGGATTTGTCGATATGGTCGAGTTTCAGATAGGCCGACATTGCCCTCTCCTCACTTTGCCGTTGTGCCGCGGGTGACGAAAGCACCGACCGCCGCGACCAGGCGATCGAGGCAAAAGCCGGTGATGCCGATATAGGCGAGCGCAACGATGATGTCGGGCAGCCGCGACGAGTTCCAGGCATCCCAGATGAAGAAGCCGATGCCGACGCCGCCTGTCAGCATTTCGGCGGCGACGATGGCAAGCCAGGATAGGCCGATGCCGATGCGCAGGCCGGTGAAGATATAAGGCGCCGCGGCCGGCACCATGATCTTCACGAAGAACTCGAGCTGGTTGAGCCTGAGGATGCGGGAGACGTTGCGATAATCCTCTGGAATGTTGCGGACGCCGACGGCGGTGTTGATGATCACCGGCCAGATCGAGGTGATGAAGATGACGAAGATCGCCGATGGGCTGGAATCGCGGAAGGCGGCCAGCGACAGCGGCAGCCAGGCGAGCGGCGGCACGGTGCGCAGTATCTGGAACACAGGGTCGAGGCCGCGCATCGCCCAGATCGATTGGCCGACCAGCGCGCCGAGCGCAACGCCGACGATTGCAGCCAGGCCGAAGCCGATGGCGACGCGCTGCAGCGAGATCAGCACCCGCCAGGCCAGTCCGATATCCTGCGGACCGTAGTCGAAGAACGGATGGGCGATCAGATCGTAGGCCTCGTTCCATACCTGGCTGGGTGGCGGCAAGCTGGCGTTGGGCGACGAGCAGGCGATCTGCCAGATGACGAGCATGACGACGATGACGACTGCCGGCGGCACCAGCGTGCTTGCCAGCTTGCCGGCGATCACGGCGGGATCGAAGCGGCTCCTCACCTTGGCGGTGAAAGCTACGACCTCTGCGGGCTTGGCAGGCGTGGGGAACGCCTTCACCTTGGGGTCCTCGATGGCTTGGACAGACATTTTCGCAAAAAGCTCCTTGAGCATTGGAGTGACAGGCGGCGCCGCTGGCACCGCTTGCCGGCGACGTCAGGCCGATGCCTTGATCTTCAGGCTGTCGAGATAGGCGGACGGATTGGCCGGATCGAAGATCTTGCCGTCGAAGAAGGTCTCGACGCCGCGCGATGAAGACGCCGGGATGTCGGCCGCAGCGACGCCGAGATCCTTCGCCGCCTCGCGCCACAGATCTTCGCGGTTGACCTGATCGACCAGCGCCTTGATGTCGGTGGTCGCCGCGAATTTGCCCCAGCGGATGTTCTCGGCGAGGAACCAGCTGTCGTGGCTCTTGAACGGATAGGACACACCGCCCTTCCAGAACTTCATGTAGAGATCGGTGCCGGTGGCGACGCGGCCATTGCCGTAGTTGATGTCGCCCTTGAGGCGACCGATGATGTCAGCGGTCGGCACGTTCATCCATTGCCGCTTGCCGATGATAGCCGCCATCTCATCCTTGTTTTCCATGGCTTCGCACCATTTCTGGGCTTCCATGACGGCCATCAGGATCGCCTTGGTGGCGTTCGGGTTCTTATCAATGAAGGCGGCGCGCAGGCCGAGCGCCTTTTCCGGATGGCCTTTCCAGAGTTCGCCTGTCGTGGTGGCGGTGAAGCCGACACCCTGATGGACGAGTTGCTCGTTCCACGGCTCGCCGACGCAGAACACGTCCATATTGCCAACCTTCATGTTGGCGACCATCTGCGGCGGCGGCACGACGATGGTCGAGACATCCTTGTCGGGATCGATACCGCCGGCAGCCAGCCAGTAGCGCAACCAGAGATCATGAGTGCCGCCCGGGAAGGTCATGGCGGCCTTCACCTCTTTGCCCTCGGCCTTCTTGGCTGCGAAGACGTCCTTCAGCTTGGAGGCATCGAGGCCGACGCCGGTGCCGGCATATTCCTGCGCGACGGAAATCGCCTGGCAGTCGTAGTTGAGCCGCGCCACGATCGCCATCGGCATCGGCTGGTTGTTCTGCGTCACCTTGCCGGTATGCATCAGGTAAGGCATCGGCGTCAGGATATGGGCGCCGTCGATGCCGTTGGCTTCGCCGCCGAGCATCAGATTGTCGCGTGTCGCGCCCCAGGAGGCCTGCTTGAGCACCTCGACATCGGGCATGCCGAATTTTTCGAACAGGCCCTTCTCCTTGGCGATCATCAGCGGCGCTGCATCGGTCAGCGCGATGAAGCCGAGCTTGGCGCCGGTGACTTCCGGCGCTGCCGTCGCCGCATAGGCGCCGGACGGCAGCAGCGCGCGTGCCGCCGCCAGGGTGGCCGCGGTGGCAGCACTTGCCATCAGAAAATTGCGGCGGGTCATGCCCTCGAGAGGGGCTTCAGTCTTGGTGCGTTTCGTCATCGTCGTCTCCCGTTGGGCACTGCTTGGGATCAGCGCCGTCGATTGCGTGTTCGGTCAAAACAAAAAAGCCGCCAGCCAGGCCGCGCGCGTCCATCCATCCGGGATCGCGTGTTGACCTGAGCGGCAGCTTTGCCTGTAGCGCCCGCCATTGGACGCTGTTCCGTGACCCCGAGAAGAGTCTGCCTATTACAAAGCAGGAACCGTGCCAGTTTCGGGATGGATGACAAACATCAATGGGATCAACGGCATGCCACAATCGTGGGCGCGCTGGCCCGCTGGGCGAGCAAGCCAAAGATTGTTCATTAGCACAGTTGCACGCACAATTTTTGTGCAATGCACAAGAATGGCGCGAAAATGATCAGGCTTCGGCGCGCGCCAATTTCTGCCCGGCAATGTAGGCGTCGATCTCGTCGGGATCGAATATCTGGCCATCGAAGAAACCATCGGGGCCGAGCACCAGACTGGCGCCGGCGGAGCCGACAGGGGTGGCAGACGCCAGCGCGCCCTCGACCTTAGAATTGGCGCCGGGAAGTGCGACGCCGAGCGGCTTCAGCGCCGATCGGTAAAGATCGGGGCGGTAGCAGTCGCGAGCAATAGCGAGGTTTTCCGGCGTGTGCGCGACATGCCCCCAGCGCACCATCTGCGTGTAGAACCACAGCGCATGGCTCTTCCACGGAAAGTTGGCGGCCTTGTCGAAGGGCAGGAAGAAATCCTCGACCGTTCGTTCCGCGCCACTGCCGAGTTGGAGATGTCCGCTCAGTATCGGCATCTGCACTGCCGCATGCAGGCCGAGGAAGGCAGACTGCGCCATCAGGGCGGCCAGTTCGCCGCGGTTTGCCGGATCCTGGCACCAGCGCGCAGCGTAATGGAGCGCGCGCAGCAGGGCTGAAAGGGCTTCAGGGTGTTTTTCGGCCCAGGCCTTGCGCACGCCAAGGACTTTTTCGGGGCTGGTCTTCCAGATAGCGGCCTTGACCGTGGCGATATGGCCAGTGCCGGCGACAACCGAGACGCTGTTCCAGGGTTCGCCGGCGCAGTAGCCGTCGATCCTGCCGGCGGCGAGTGCGTCGGCCATGAAGGGCGGCGGCACGATGACGATTTCTATTTCGCGCGACGGATCGATGCCGCAGGCCGCGAGCCAGTAGCGCAGTTCGTAATTGTGTCCGGAGTGCGGATGCACGACCGCAAAGCGCAGCGGATCGCGACCGGCATTTGCCCGTTCACGGATTAGCGCTCCCAAGGCCTTGCCGGCTCGCGCCGGATCGACGTCGGGCAAGGCGCCGTGCGCGGCCATGCCCGCCCAGACCACGTTCGAAACCGTTACGCAATTGCCGCCCAGTCCCAGCGAGAACGGCACGATCGTATCGGAGGCGAGTGGCGTGAGCCCCAGATTGCAGGCGATCGGCATCGGCCCCAGCATATGAGCCAGATCGAAATGCCCAATCGCGATGCGGTCGCGGATGTTGGCCCAGGATGTCTCGCGACTGAGCGTCAGGTCGACGCCTTCGCGCGCGGCAAAGCCGATCTCGCGCGCTGCGACAAGAACCGCGCTGTCGAAGAGCGGTATGAAACCGGCATTGATCTGGTGTTCGGCCGCCATGCTTAACTCTCTCCGGGATCCAGAAGGCCTGCCGCCGTCACCAGGCTCTGCGCGATTTCGCTGATCTTGCGATTCTGGTTCATCGCGGTCTTGCGCAGAAGCGTGTAGGCCGCGTCCTCCGACAGGCCGCGCGACCTCATAAGGATGCCCTTGGCGCGGTCGATGACCTTGCGGTCCTCCAATTCACTGCGGGCTTCTTCCAGTTCGCGCGCCATCCGCGAGAACGCGTTGAAGCGGCTGATCGCCATATCGAGGATCGGCTTGACGCGCTCCTGGCGCAGCCCGTCGACGACATAGGCGGAGACCCCCGCTTCCACCGCAGCTTCGATCGAAGCCTGATCCGACCGATCCACGAACATGGCGATCGGCCGCTTCACCACGCGCGACAGCTGGAACATGTTTTCAAGCATGTCGCGGTTGGGATTTTCGAGATCGATGACGATTACGTCTGGTTCGATCTCGGCGATGCGCCGCGCAATTCCGGCAACATCGTGAACGACCGTGACCTGCTCATGCCCGGCCTCCCGCAATCCCGCCTCAATGATGGAGGCGCGGATGTGGTTTTCGTCGATCACCAGGACGGTGAGGGATTTCCGGATCATGCCGCATTTTGCGCACGCCGCGCGATTGTGCAATGCGGCATATGAGAATTGACGCAGTTATCGCTTTGGGGACTGCTACATGTCTGCGGAGCCGACCCGTTAAGCTTCTTTAAATATCATTCATAGGGTGTACTTTGCTTTTGTATCGACTGCGCTATCTTTCGGTTTGCGAACCTTGTCTCGCTGGCTAGAGGATTGGAGGTTTCCATGGATCGGCGATTATTTTTGACAGGAATGTTTGGCATTGCTGGGGCAGCAGCCCTTGCGACCGCAGTTCGGCCAATCAACGCGGTAGCCGGTGTACCAGGCGCCAGAAGCGGCATTCTCGATGAACTCGACGCGCCGGATACGGAAGCCTTCGAGGATGAAGATACTCAAGCGGAGCCGGTCCGCCATCGGCGGTGACATCGAAGGCGGCGGCGCCGGCGGCGCGCTTGGAGAAGGATCTGTCGTCGTGTCTGGCGAAATGGCCGTCCGCGCAGACGGTGCTTTCGCAGGCGTGTTTGGATCTGGGATTGGTATTATTAGCAAATAGTGTGCTGAAACCCCGGTGGGTTGCCGGGGTTTTCGCTTCAGGCGACCGCTAGCAATCCTGCAGCGGATGTCACCGCAAGGCGTCGACTAGCAGAAATACAGCGAACAGGAGGACCGACCGGTTTTGTGAAGCCTGCCAGTGATAGGCAGGCCTAAATAGACTGATTTCCGTAGGAGAAAATTGGTGGAGCCAATCGGAATCGAACCGACGACCTCTTGAATGCCATTCAAGCGCTCTCCCAACTGAGCTATGGCCCCACTTCCGGCAGTCTACCGGCGCCGTTACCGGCGAAGAGATCCGGCGCGGGTTGAGACCGCGCCGTTAGTGCAGCGGCTTCTAACCCCGCCTTCCGTCAATATCAAGCCTTCAAGAGCCGCTTTTTCTCAAGACGCCGCGAAAGTCGGCAGGCGCTTGCGCCACAGGCCGGATCAGACTTCGTCGTCGTCGTCGCCGACGCCGATCATGTCGGCGACGTCGTCGTCTTCTTCCTCTTCGTCAGCGAGGAAAGTATCGTCGTCGTCATCACCGAGGTCCACATCGTCCTCGTCATCGCCGAGATCGGGAAGATCGTCGGCTTTCGCATCCTCGTCCGCCTCTTCGAGCGAGACGACCTCGACGCCCTCTTCCTCCTCGGCGTCCACTTCCTTCTCGGGAACTTCCTCTTCCTCCTCGAGAGCGGCAATCTTGCCTTCCTCGAAATAGGAACGCGGATAGCTCTTGCCGGTATAGGGCGAGACGATCGGATCCTTGTTCAGGTCGTAGAATTTTTGACCCGTCTCGGGGTCGATGCGTTTGGTGCCAAGTTCGGGTTTTGCCACAGCAAGCCTCGTCGATGAAAGTTTGGTCCCCATAACCACAGTTTACGGCGCTGTCAAAGCCTAAAGCCAGCGTCGCAAATCCCCGCGTTGAGCGACCTCTCGCGAGGGGATGACCATTTCGGTCCGCCGTGATACGAGACCGCGCAAACCAAAAGAAAAAGGCCGGCCGCCGGCGTTTTGATCAGGGAAAATCCATGTCGCATACTGCCGCCCCGAAACCGGCCACCGCCCGCAGATCATCGGCACTTTCCGGCGCGGCGCGGGTGCCTGGCGACAAGTCGATCTCGCACCGCTCGTTCATGTTCGGCGGCCTCGCCTCTGGCGAGACCCGCATCACCGGCCTGCTGGAAGGCGAGGACGTGATGCGCACGGGCGCGGCGATGAAGGCGATGGGCGCGCATATCGAGAAGCACGGCACCGAGTGGGTGATCCGCGGCACCGGCAACGGCGCGTTGCTGCAGCCGGAAGGCCCGCTCGATTTCGGCAATGCCGGCACCGGCTCGCGCCTCACCATGGGCCTGGTCGGCACCTACGACATGGAGACGACCTTCATCGGCGACGCCTCGCTATCCGGGCGCCCGATGGGCCGCGTGCTCGAGCCGCTGCGCCAGATGGGCGTGCAGGTGCTGAAGGCAACGCCCGGCGACCGCATGCCGATCACGCTGCACGGGCCCAAGCACGCCGCACCCATCACCTACCGCGTACCGATGGCCTCGGCGCAGGTGAAGTCGGCGGTGCTGCTCGCCGGCCTGAACACGCCCGGCGTCACCACCGTCATCGAGCCGGTGATGACGCGCGACCACACCGAAAAGATGCTGAAGGGATTCGGTGCCAATCTGTCGGTCGAGACCGACGAGCGCGGCGTGCGCCACATCTTCATCGAGGGCCAGGGCAAGCTCACCGGCCAGACGATCGCCGTGCCGGGCGACCCGTCCTCGGCCGGCTTCCCGCTGGTGGCGGCGCTGATCGTGCCAGGCTCGGACATCACAATCGAAAACGTGCTGATGAACCCGACCCGCACCGGTCTGCTTTTGACGCTGCAGGAAATGGGCGCCCGGATCGACATTGTCGACCCGCGCAATGAAGGTGGCGAAGACGTCGCCGATCTGCGCGTGCGCTATTCCGAGCTGAAGGGCGTCACCGTGCCGCCCGAACGGGCGCCGACGATGATCGACGAATATCCGGTGCTTGCCGTCGCCGCCAGCTTCGCCGAGGGCGAGACGCTGATGCAGGGACTGGAAGAGTTGCGGGTGAAGGAGTCAGACCGGCTGTCGGCAGTGGCCGAAGGGCTGAAGCTCAACGGCGTCGACTGTACCGAGAGCGAGGCCACACTGGCGGTGCGTGGAAAACCCGGCGGCAAGGGGCTCGGTCAACATCCCAATGGACCCAACACTGTCGTCCAGACCCATCTCGACCACCGTATTGCCATGAGTTTTCTGGTCATGGGACTGGCAACGGAAAAGCCTGTCACTATCGACGACCAGGCGATGATCGCGACGAGTTTTCCGGAGTTCATGGGCCTGATGAAGGGGCTGGGGGCGGAGATCGAGTGACAGTTATGAGCCGAACTGAAATGCTGGCGGGACAGCACCCCCCTCTGTCATTCCGGACTCTGAGGAAGGACCATTGTCTAAAACAAAACTAACACCCAACCATACCCTAGCAAA